>NZ_JAPCIQ010000053.1:0-8148 GCF_027707405.1 Aeromonas sp. QDB68
GTGTGTTTGGAGACAGCCAGTTTACCAGCACCCTGTCTGTCAACTTCCACTTCCCCAAGATCCCGCGAAGAACCTTTTTTCATGGGGGGAAGCGGGCAGAGCGCGGGGAGGGAAGGGGGCAGGGCGCCGCCCGGCAAGCCTTGCCGCCAGGAGGGCGCGCCGTTACAATCAGCCCCCTTTTGTCCCGCCACAGGCACCGTCAGAGCCGCGTTCCATGAAGCCCATCCCCGATCACGCCGTCAACCGCCTGCGCATCTGGCGCAAGAGCGTCTCGACCCGACCCTTTCTTGCCCGTGGCGGCAGCGTGCCACGCTGTGATGCCTGCCAGCTGCGCCACGACTGGTGTGCCTGCGACTGGCGCCCGGCGCTCAAGGCCGAGGCCGGTTTCTGCCTCATGATGTATGACAGCGAGCCCATGAAGCCCTCCAACACCGGGCGCCTCATCGCCGACGTGCTGCCGGACTCCACCTGGGCCTTTCTCTGGTCGCGTACCGAACCCCATCCCGAGCTGCTGGCCCTGCTGGCGGATCCCGCCTGGCAGCCCTACGTGGTCTTTCCCGCCTGCGAGAAAGCGCCCGACCGCCTGACCGGCGAGGTGGTACTGGCCCCCGGCAAGAAGCCGCTGTTCATCCTGCTGGACGGCACCTGGCCCGAGGCGCGCAAGATGTTCAACAAGAGTCCCTATCTGGACGGCTTCCCGGTGCTCGCCATCAAGCCGGATGCGCTCTCTACCTACGGCATGCGCGTCGCCCACAGCGACGAGCACCTGTGCACCGCCGAGGTGGCCGCCTGCGTGCTGGAAGTGGCCGGGGAGCTGCGGGCGGGACAGGCGCTGCAGCTCTGGTTCAATCTCTTCAGCAGCCGCTACATGGCTGGCCGGGTTAGCCGTGCACCCGGTGCTGATGAAGGGCCCCTGCTGGAGGGGCTGGAGGCCATCAAGGGCCAGAGCCGCGCTCTGGATTAATCCTCATCAGCAGCCGCTACATGGCTGGCCGGGTAAGCCGTGCGCCCGGTGAGGATGAAGTGCCCCTGCTGGAGGGGCTGGAGGCCATCAAGGGCCAGAGCCGCGCTCTGGATTAATCCTCATCAGCAGCCGCTACATGGCTGGCCGGGTAAGCCGTGCGCCCGGTGCGGATGAAGCGCCCCTGTTACAGAGGCTGGCGGTTATCAAGGCGCAGGCCCTCTCGCGGGCTGATTGATGAAAATAAGGAATTAGTTGGCTGCCATTGTTTCGTTGGCTTCATGAGCCCGCCCTCGCTAGGATAGCGACCTGTTGACTCCTTCAGGCTCCAGGCCATGCCGGGCGCCGCCAATCACACGAGGTCTATGGATGGAACTGGAACTGCTCACCCTGGTCGCCCTGTTCGGGGTGGCCCTCATCGCCGGCTTTATCGATGCCATCGCCGGGGGCGGGGGACTCTTGACGGTGCCGGCCCTGCTGGCCACCGGCATGCCGCCGGCCCTGGTGCTTGGCACCAACAAGTTGCAGAGCAGTTTCGGTTCCTTCTCCGCCACCTGGTTTTATGCCCGCAAGGGGCTCCTTGAGTGGGCCATCATCTGGCCGGCGGTCATCTGCACCTTCATCGGGGCGGCCATCGGCACTCTGGCGGTGCAGACCATCGATGCCGCCATCCTGGAGCGGCTGCTCCCCTTCCTGCTGATGGCGTTTGCCTGCTACTTCTACTTCTCCCCCAGGGTGAGCGATGCGGAGAGCCAGCGTCGCCTCACTCCCATGGCGTTCGCCCTGCTGGTGGGCGGGGGCGTGGGCTTTTATGACGGCTTCTTCGGGCCGGGCACGGGGTCGTTTTTTGCCATCGGTTTCGTGGCCCTGGCGGGCTTTGGCATGGCGCGGGCCACCGCCCACACCAAGCTGCTCAACTTCACTTCCAACATCGCTTCCCTGCTCTTCTTCACCCTGGGGGGCAAGGTGGTGTGGAGCGTGGGGCTGTGCATGGCGCTGGGGCAGTTCATCGGGGCGCGCATGGGCTCCAAGCTGGTGCTCAAGAAAGGGGTGAAGCTCATCAAGCCGCTGCTGGTGACCGTCTCCCTGGTGATGTCCGCCAAGCTGGTGTGGAGCCAGTACCCCGAGCTCTTTGCCTGGCTGGGCTGAGCCGATATCCCCCATGACGAGGGCCCGATCGCAGATCGGGCCCTCTTGCGTTTCAGCCCAGTGCCGTCAGTTGCCGGAAATGGGCTTGCAGCGCCTGCACCAGGCGGGCAATGCGATCGCGCTTGAGGCTGTTTGGCCGATAGACCAGGTGGAGCGGGCGGCCCAGTCCCGGCAGGGGGCGTGCCTGTGTCCCCTGCTCACCCACCAGCGCCAGCAGGCCGGCGGGCAGGAGCACGGGGCCAATGCCTGCCTTGGCCAGCTCGATCAGCGCCAGGTAGGAATCGAGCTCCATGGCGGGGATAAGCCCGAGGGCGGCCAGGGGCTCGCGCAGATAGCGGTTGGAGGGGTTCTCCAGATCCATGGTCAGGATCTTGCGCACCTTGCCCTGCATCCCCTGACTCACGTCGCCTTCAGCCAGTTGCTTGCTGGTCACAGTTTCTTGCAAGGCGCCCTGGTGATCCGGCTGCGCCGCCTCATCCAGAGCCTCCCCCACCAGATAGAAGGGCTCCTCCAGCAGCCGTGCGGCACACAGCCCATGGCCAGGCGGCAGGCGGCCGGCGCAGATCCCGAGCAGGGCATCCCCGCCGCGCACCCGGGCCAGAATGACCGGGGTGTGGTGGGTAGAGAGGGCAATGTGGGGATCCCGTTCAAGATAGGCGTGCATGAAGCGGGCGAGGTAGCCCGCCAGCAGGGTTTCGGAGCAGGCGATGGACAGAGGGGTCTGATCCGTGAGGATCTGGCTGTCCGCCAGCACCCCCTTCATTTCGGCGAGGCTCGGGGCTACCCGGGCGAGCAGTTCACGGGCCTGGGGAGTGAGGCGGATATGACGGCCATCCGGCTCGATGAGCTTCTTGCCAAGGCGCTGCTCCAGCTGGGCGATGCGCTTGCTGACCGCCGACTGACTGATATAGAGGCGGCTTGCAACCTTGGCCATGGTGCCCTCGCTTGCCAGCAGGCAGAGTGTCTCCAGCCCTTCCAGTAACATGCGTCCTCCCTCCTCGTGTGTTGGACGCGGTTACCTTAGGGGCTGGTGGCATCAGGGGCAAGTACCGTTTGCGGCCCTTGATAGCGGCCAGCGCCACGCCTTGACGGGGGGCGCGAAGATCACCAGGTTGCCAATGAGACTCACCACCACGCCGACGATGGAGACCGTCTGCCAGACAAAGCCTTCATAGAAGGTGGAGAGGGTGAGGGCCACCAGGGGGAAGAGCACGGTGGCGTAGGCCGCCTTGCTGGCACCGATGCGCCCCACCAGGGTGAGGTAGGCGGTGAAGGCGATGACGGAGCCGAAGATGGCCAGATAGACCATGGCGGCGAGGTAGCGCGGGTCGGTGGGCAGGGTGAGTGACTGACCGAGTACCGTGACCCAGCCCAGCAGCAGCGCCACGCCGTAGACCATGCCCCAGGGTACCATCTGCAATACGTGATAGCCCTGGCGCTGTCCCCGGGCGGAGACCAGGTTGCCCAGGGAGAAGCAGAGAGTGCCGGCGCAGGCAAAGAGCAAGCCCTTCCAGCCGTTTGCACCCAGTTGCGCATCCGCCAGCACCGGCCAGAAGAGCAGCAGGGTGCCAAGCAGCCCCAGCAACGATCCTTGCAGCCAGCGCAGGCCCGGTCGTTTACCCTCGAACAGCCAGAGATTGAGGCCGTTGAAGATACTGGCGCTGGCGAAAATCACCGCCGACAGACCGCTCGGGATATAGAGGGTGGCGTGGTAGAAACAGAGGAAGTTGGTGGAAAAGAGCAACGCGCCGAGCAGGGCTGCATAACGCTGGCCCGCCCAGGGCAGGCGCGGAAACTTGCCGCTCACCGTGAGCAGGGTGAACAGGGCCAGGGCCGCCAGGGCGAAACGATAGAGCACCGAGACCTCGATGGGGATGGGGCCGAGCTGCCAGGCGATGGCAATCCAGGTGCTGCCCCAGATGAGGACGGTGGAAACATAGAGCATCAGATTCATGGTGTGATCCCATCAAGAGAAGATGATGTGATCAGCATGAACCGGGAGGCGGGGTGCCGGCTTGCACCATCTTGCGGTTTTTTCAACGGAGGCGCAGCCTTTGACCATGAGGCGCGATAAGATGGCGACAGGAAAGGGGCGGGAGAGGGACGCAAGCGTGCAGCATGCCATGCAGCAGACAAGACAAACGGGGGTCTTTGATGCCCTGGTGAGCACCGGTGCCAGACTGGAGGACTCCTGCTGGCTGGAGCCCGGGCTCGGGGTGGCGAGCTGGTGCAACCGCTACGATCAGACCCGCTACCACAAGCCGGGCAACCACACCATCAGCGTCTACCTGCAGGGGGGCGAGCAGACCGAGCGGCTGGACGGCCCCGGTGGCCATGGTGGTGCCGGCAAGGTGTGCATCATGCCGGATCACCACAGGTCCGAGTGGTTGGTGCGCGAGGAGTTTCGCTTCTTCCACCTCTACTTCACCCCCGCCCACTTCACCCGCATCGCCGAGCAGGCGTGTGACAAGGAGGGGCGTCATCTGCAACTGGAAGACAAGACCTTCATCGACGATCCCCAGGCGGTGGCCCTGGTGCAGGGGCAATTGATGGAGCTGGACTGGCAGCACGGCATCGATCGCATGGCGCTCTCCCACGGTGCCTGGATGCTGATGCTGCACGCCTATCGCCATCACACCCGCGAGGCCCCGGCGCTGCCGGAAGTGCGCGGCGGCCTGGCCCCGGCCGTGGTGCGCCGGGTGCAGGAGTATCTGCAGGCTCACCTGGCCGAGCCGGTCACTCTGGGAGAGCTCGCCCGGGAGGCGGGTCTGAGCGAATACCACTTCGCCCGGATGTTCGGGCAGAGCCTGGGCTGTCCGCCCCACCGCTACCTGCTCGGGCTGCGGCTCAAGCGGGCCAAGCAGTTGCTGGCGGGAAGCGAGCCCCTGGCCAGCATCGCCGCCCAGTGCGGCTTCTCCTCCCAGGCCCATTTTGGCAACCGCTTTCGGGAGGCGTTCGGCCTGAGCCCGGGCCAGTGGCGAGCCCAGTTGTCATTCTCCTGTCACAGATAACCCTGAGACTCTGGGCAAAAGAGGTGTACCCTCTGTCTCTTGTCCATTGAAAGGAATGCCCATTGAATCATCGCAAACGTCAGACCCGTACTCGCCATCTCTGGTTCAACCACTGGAATGCCCCCCTCTATCGCGCCACCCAGCCGACGCCGCCCGAACCGCTCGTTCCTCACAGTTCCCGCTGAAAACGCCGTAACCCGATAGGATTTTTCCGGCAACTTTGCCACTATTGCGCCATCAGGATGGACTGGATATGGCCGCATGTTTCTGGAACGCATTGAAGTCAAAGGTTTTCGCGGAATAAATCGCCTCTCCCTCGGGCTGGACAACACCACTGTGCTCATCGGCGAAAACGCCTGGGGCAAATCCAGCCTGCTGCGGGCCCTCTGGTGCCTGCTGGGGGATGCCGAGCCCTATCAATTTGGTCAGGATGATTTTCATCGGCCGGAAGATCCCGAGCTCGAACCCTCGCGCACGCTGCAACTGGTGCTCACCTTCAGCGAGTATCGTCCCCAGATGTGCCAGCACTCCCGCCGTCTGGCCCGCCTCGGGGCGGCCTGGATCCCGCACAAGGACAAGTTCCACCGGGTGCATTATCGTGCCAGTGCCGAGTTGCAGGACGATGGCAGCGTGCTCACCACCCACGACTTTCTCGACGGCATCGGCAAGAGCCTGACCATCGACAACAACGAGGCGCTGGTGCGTCTGCTCATCACCATGAATCCGGTGTTCAGGCTGCGGGATGCCCGTACCGCCAGGGATGGTATCGAGCGGCTGCCCTGGGGGGATCTGTGCGAGCAGCGGCTGGACGAGCTGGCCGGCAAGCTCACCGATGAGCCCCAGCGCATCGGCGAGCCAGAACTCAAGGAGGCGCTGCAGGCGGTGCAGCAGTTGATGGAGCACTACTTCAGCGCCCTGGCGCCCATCAAGCACAAGCCTCGCAGCCAGCGGGATATCGTCAATCGCCCCATGACCCTGCGCAATCCCGGCAACCTGGAGGTGCTGCTGCGCAATGCGGACAACCGGGCGCTGCAACTGGCCATGGCGGGCATGGCGGCCATGCTGCTCCACGCCCGGGGCAACCGGGAGCTGGAGGAGGGGGCCAGACCCATACTGATGCTGGAAGACCCCGAGAGTCGCCTGCATCCCACCATGCTGGCCCTGGCCTGGGGTCTGCTGGAGCAGTTGCCCGGCCAGAAGCTGCTCACCACCAACTCGGGGGACCTGCTCTCCTCCTTGCCCCTCAATCAGGTGCGCCGTCTGGTGCGCCGCCAGCAGGACATCCTCTGCCATCAGTTGGGAGGGGAGCGCTACAGCAGCGACGATCTGCGCAAGATTGCCTTCCATGTGCGCATCAACAGGCCCATGTCGATGTTTGCCCGCTGCTGGCTGCTGGTGGAAGGGGAGACCGAGATCTGGCTGCTCTCGGAGCTGGCCCAGATCTGCGGCTACAGCCTGCGGGCGGAGGGGGTGCGCATCATCGAGTTCGCCCAGTGCGGCCAGGCCCCCCTCATCAAGGTGGCCCGGGACTTTGGCATAGAGTGGCACCTGCTCACCGACGGTGACGAGGCGGGCGCCAAGTATGCAAGCTCCGCCCGCTCCCTGCTCAAGGGGGAGCGCGAGCGGGATCGGCTGACCCAGTTGCCGGCGGCAGACATAGAGCACTACCTCTACCAGAACGGGTTCGAGGGGGTGTTCCGGCGTGAGGCGGGGGTCGGGGGGCGCTCCACCCTCAACGCCGGGCGCATCATCGCCAAGGCGATCCACCATCGCAGCAAGCCAGGCATGGCCCTGGCGGTGGTGGAGGAGGCGGAGCGCCTCGGCAGCGAGCACATTCCCCCTGTGCTCAAGCAGATGTTTGCCCGGGTGGTTGCCCTTGCCCGGGGACAAAGCTGACCGGCGACGTTGGGAAGACGGAGGGAGTTTGGATATACTCCCTGCCTCTTGTCCTTCCTTACCCTGTGATGGGTGCACCCGCACCCGGACTGCTGCCGGAGACCCTATGTTCGTCCAACTTCCTTTTTGGCTCTTTCCCCTGACCGGTCTGATGGCCCTGGGGGCCCTGATCGCTGTGGGGCTCGTCCTGTGGCGCGGGGATCTCTGCCCGGGCCAGCGCTCGCGGATCACTACCCAGCTCTTCTCGGTCTGGGTGATCACCGGGCTCTCTCTGATGCTGGCGGTGGAGGCCAAGGTTGCGGGCTGGCTCATCTGGAGTGGGGGGGCCGCCCTGGTGCTCGGTATCGTGCTCTCCCTGGTCCAGTCTCGCCTGGAGGGCAAGCGCGCCATCCCCGCCACCCTGCTGTGGTTGCCCGCCATGCCGCTCGCCCTCTACGGGCTGGGTCTGATGCAGATCCAGGGCTGGCTCGGCGGCCTGCTGCAGATGGTACTGCTGGGGTCGGCCTTTGCCCACCTGATGCTGCTGCGTGCCCGCCACCGCCTGCAAGCCTTCAATCTGCTGCTGCCCCTGGCGGGGCTCGTCTCCGCCATCCTGAGTCTTATCTGGCTGGCGGTGCTGGTGGGTTGGCAGGGGAGCAGCGCCGGGCTCGACCCGCTGATCCCCGGGGTAGTGACCCAGGCTGGCCTGCTGGTCGCAGCCCTGTTGCTCTGGTTCAGCCCCATCTACCGTCAGCAGGAGACGGCCCCCGTGGTGGTCTCCGTGACCCTGTGCGGCCTCATCATCGCCCAGATTGCGGCGACCAGCGTGTTGCACCAGCTGGCCTGATCCCGGCGCATTCTCCCGCCCGCACCTTGTCGTGCGGGCTTTTTTTATGGGAAAGAGGGTAAAGGCGGGGAGGGGCCTGAGGGGGAAGAGATCGCTAGCTGCCTGAAAAAACTGCGATTTGTTGCAAAAGAGCGCAGTATGTGACGGTTTAATCCCCGAATAAACTTTTTTTAGGATATTTACTTGCAATCTCAGCGTTGGCGCCTATTATGGGCGACCTCGGACGCGGGGTGGAGCAGCTCGGTAGCTCGTCGGGCTCATAACCCGAAGGTCGTCGGTTCAAATCCGGCCCCCGCAACCAACTA
>NZ_JAPCIQ010000053.1:8156-27584 GCF_027707405.1 Aeromonas sp. QDB68
CGGGGTGGAGCAGCTCGGTAGCTCGTCGGGCTCATAACCCGAAGGTCGTCGGTTCAAATCCGGCCCCCGCAACCAACTATTTGTATCCATGACAAGCGCATAGCGCTGCGGTGGAGACGAAGACAGCAAAAAGCAACTGCTCTGCTTTTTGTGGTGGCAATGCAATTCGGACGCGGGGTGGAGCAGCTCGGTAGCTCGTCGGGCTCATAACCCGAAGGTCGTCGGTTCAAATCCGGCCCCCGCAACCAACTTCTGACTGATTTTCTTCTGCATTACCTCTCTGATTACCTCCAGCATCTGTTGCTTGCACACAATAATGTGTGTTTTTCCGATCCCTCTCGCCATTTGTTCGGTATCATCCTGCTTTCTGTTCATGGATGAGGCCGCACCCTGTGATGACCCCTTTTAGCTATTCTTCTCCCCAAATCACGATGCAGAACACCTCCCTCGCCGAAGTAATGGCAGGGTCGGCTGCCGTCAAACTCCTGCTCATTGCCGACTCAGCGCGCGATACCCTGCTGGCGACGCCTCCCTTTGCCGCCGTGGCAACCCAGATAGCCCTGGGTCAGAAGGCCCCCTATTCCCTTGACGACAGTCAGGGGCTGCAACGGGTGATCTTCATGGATGCCCGCCCGGTCCTGGATCATCGGCTCTACAAGCAGGTGCGCAGCTGGGTGGGCTCGCTGGCGGGCCTCAAGGCGACGCACCTGGCGCTCCATCTGGAGGGCTTTGACGATGAGCATCGCGCGCAACTGGCAAGGGTGGTGCTCGCCTGCCTGCTCGCCGCCGATGTGACCCTGCCGACCCAGAAACGGAGTGAGGCGACAAGACCGGGTTATCAGCAGTTGCAACTTTCCCCCCCTTGCGAGCTGGACATGGCCCGCCTGAGCGCAGAAGCCGAAGGCAATGGTCTGGCTCGCCACCTGGCGGTGCTGCCAGCGTCTGAGCTCAATGCCCGTCATTACCGGGCCTATGCCCGGGAGCTGGCGCAGCAGGAGGGGTGGCAGTGGCAGGAGTTTGATGAGACGACCCTGGCACAGAAGGGGGCTGGCGCCTTCCTGGCGGTGGCCCGTGGTTCGGCGGACGGTCAGGCCGCCATCGTCAGGCTCAGTTACTGTCCGGCCAACCCGGTGCGCCGCGTCGCGCTGGTGGGCAAGGGGATCTGCCACGACTCCGGTGGCTACAACCTGAAAGTCGGTGGCAGCATGTATGGCATGCACCTGGACATGGGGGGCAGCGCGGTGGCCCTTGGCACACTGCTGGCCATCAGCCGGGCGAAACTCCCCATTGAGGTGCACTGCTGGCTCGCCATCGCTGAGAACCACATCGGCCCGCAGGCCTTCCGGCCCGGTGAGGTGGTGACTGCGCTGAACGGCACCACCATCGAAGTGGTGGACACCGATGCCGAGGGTCGCATGGTGCTGGCGGATGCCCTGACCCTGGCGGCCGGGGACAAACCCGACTTGCTGATCGACTACGCCACCCTGACCGGCGCCTGCAAACGGGCGCTCGGCAGCCGTTACAGCGGCGCCTTCACCAACCGCCCCGAGTGGCTCACCACGCTGATAGCGCTGGGACAGCAGAGCGGGGAGCGAGTCTGGCCCTTCCCCCTGGACGAGGATTACGATGACAACCTCGATAGCGAGTGGGCCGATCTGTTACAGTGCGCGCCGGGCGCCTCCCCGGATCACATCGATGCCGCCCGTTTTCTCACGCGCTTCGTGCCCGCCGAGCTTCCCTGGTTGCACCTCGACCTGAGTGGTTTTCGCAACAAGGGGGGCAATGGCGTGGTGGGCAGCGAGGTAACCGGCTTTGGTGTCAGGCTGACCCTGACCCTGCTCGACAGCCCTCTGGGGATGGGTGCGCCCGACGCATGACAACGTGGCCAAGCACAATCAATAAGGACAAGCGTGAAACAAGCAAGTTATGACTGGGTGCTGTTCGATCTGGACGAAACCCTGCTCGATTTTCCGGTCGCCAGGGCGCTGGAGCGAACCCTGCAGATCTACGGCGTGGCGCCGACTCCCCCCAAGATGGCGGAGTACCATGCCCTCAACCAGCGGCTCTGGCAGCAGTACAACTCAGGGGAGATTGACGCCACCCACCTGCAGCAGACCCGTTTTTCGCTCTTTGCCGAGCAGGTCAACGTGGCGCCCATGGCGATGAACGAGACCTTCCTGCAGCAGATCATCGCCCTGAGCGTGCCGCTGGAGGGGGTGGAGGAGACCCTGCAGGCCCTGAAGAGCAAGGTCAGAATGGGGATCATCACCAACGGCTTCAGCCTGCCCCAGCGCGGGCGCCTCGACAAACTGGGCTGGAACAGCTGGTTTGAGCCTCTCGTTATCTCTGACGAGGTGCAGGTGACCAAGCCGGCGGCGGCCATCTTCCAGCATGCCCTGGCGCAGATGGGTCAGCCGAGCCCGGCGCGGGTGTTGATGGTGGGGGACAATCCCAAGACCGACATCGCCGGTGCCGCCGCCCAGGGGCTTGCCACCTGCTGGTACAACCCGGGACGGGAGACAGGTCCGTGCGAGGCGACCCACGAAATCCACCACTTCGCCCATCTCTGCGCGATCGTGCTGGGAGAGTAGGTCCCCTATGCCCGCAAGGGTGTAAAAAAACAAGGCAGCCCATGGGCTGCCTTGTTTGCATCCGGCGTCTGCTAGCGGCCGAGGCGGGCGAGCAGCCAGGCCTCCAGCAAGGCCACTCCGGGGGCCAGCACGGCTTCGTCGAAGTCGAACTCCGGATGATGGTGGGGGGCCGCGAGGTTGGCTCCCAGGATGAGATAGGCGGCCTCGCCGCCGTGCTGCTGTACCCGCTCGATGAGGAAACCGGCATCCTCGCTGGCCCCGAAGCGGCGGGTGTGGATGGTATCAAGGGAATTCCCCTGTGCGAGAGGCACGATTTCCTCGATGAGGGCTGGGCTGTTCTCGATGCCGATCGCTTCCCCCTGTTTGCGAATGTGGTAGGTCGCGCCCTGCATCAGGGCCGCCCCCTCCACAATCTGCTGCACCTGATTGAACATGTAGTCGTTGAGGGCCGGCGTCGCGCCACGGGTCTCCCCCATCAGGCGGGCATGGCCCGGGATGACGTTGCGTCCACTGCCGCCGTTGAGCTGCCCCACGTTGATGCGGGTCATGCCGTCCCGATGGCGGGGAATGCCGAGCATGGCGGTGGTGGCCATGCAGGCCGCTGCCAGGGCATTGTGGCCCGCGTTGGGCTCGAGCCCCGCATGGGCGGCTTGCCCCATGAACTCCACGTCGAATTTGGTTGAACAGAGAAACTCGGTGGGGTTGACCACCAGCTCACCGCTGCTCGCGTGAATGCCGATGTGCAGTGCCAGCAGAGCGTCCACGTCGTCGAGCTGCCCCCCTGCCGCGAGCGCCTTGCCGCCTCGGCAGCCCTCTTCAGCCGGCTGGAAGAAGAGCTTGATGCGGCCAGTGAGGCGATCGGCGAGGGCCGCGATCCGCTCGGCCAGCACCAGCCCGATGGCGGTGTGACCGTCGTGGGCACAGGCGTGCATCCAGCCCGGGTTGGCGGAGTGCCAGCCTCCCTGGCCGGGCAGGTGTGACGCCTCCTGGCTCTCTTCGACCTCCACCGCATCGATATCGAAGCGAAACGCCAGGGTGGGGCCGGGGCGCCCGCTCTCCCAGAGTCCCATCACGCCGGTGAGTGCGTCGATCCGCGTCAGCCACTCCGGATGCGCCCCCTGGTGCAGGGCGCGGGCCTTCTGGGCCTCGACGTCTATTTCCCGTCCCATGATGAGGGTGCTGGCGAGCAGTTGATCCCCCAGCATGATGGAGAAACCGAGTTCACTGAGGTGTTGGGCGATGAGGGTGGTGGTGCGAAATTCACACCAGGCGGCTTCGGGGTGACGATGAAGGTCGCGGCGCCAGTGGCGCAAGGCATCCTGAGTCATGGTGGTTCCTGCGTGGCAAATCCAGCGGCCATTGTGACGGGCAGGGGGGCAAGAGTAAATCCCGCAGGGGGAGATGCGACAAGGGGAGCCCGGGCTCCCCTTGAAAGATGGCATGGATGTCGACGAGGTCGTTTTGTATGCGCAGATCGCACTCAATGATGGCTTGGCATCATCCTTTGCCAGAGCACGTCAAAAACCCATATTGCAGTCTGTTTTTTGAACCACCCCTCTGGTGCAGAGGTGGCAGATGGCTGATTGACCGACTTAGAGCTGTGCCAGCGACGGCATGGAGACGGCAACCAGAGTGAAAAACACGGTGAAAACGGCGGTAACTACGAACTCTTTCATGATTTTATCTCCCTTGGTTGGCTCATGATGGAACCAAGATACCACAACAGAACGATAAAACAACGAAAAATGTAATTATGGGGCAAAAATGGTTTAGTGGTGAAATATGGCCGCATTTTCCCAAGTTTAGGGGCGTTTTTTGTCCTGAGAAGGGTTTTATGGTGATGCCAGTGAAAGTGGATGCATGTAAAGTCTTTAAATACATTGAGTTACGTTGTTCTTGTGACTCTTTTCTTTGTGGTTCCGATTGGGGTCTTTGTGGTGATCTCCATTTTTCGGCATCAAAATGGCCTGCGGGATGTGCCAATTGATGTCGTCATAGGGAAGTTGGTGGCCGATAGCCAGGTTTTGTCATCCCATGTCATGTTTTCTCACGACGCGTGTCCCAATCCCAGTCTGCAAGGCTGTTGCCAGCCAGGGTTATCCGATGAAGGCTCAATTTTCTGCTCATCCCAAACAGGATGGGAGCAAAAAGAGTACGGAAAAACGACAAAACGGCCGTCAAAGGAGCATGGAAGGAAAGGGGGAAGGCGGGAAAATAGGGGTTCGATCTTCATGGGGCCTTGGGTGGCCGGAAGCCCCGTTTTTCGCTGTTTTCTTGGGGGGACGAGCCACTGGGCCCGCGCGCAGGGGAAGCGGGCGATATCGTCGGCCACCCGGGTTGCTATATGGTGCCAGTGTGATGGGATGAAGGACGGGGGAGGCCTGGCGCAGGGCCGTGGCACTGCGGCACCGAGGCCTTTATCCAGACCCGTCGCGAACAAGGTGAGCAAGCAGAAAAGCGGGGGAAAGAAGTAAAGGAGAAGGTCGTGGGGTCAGAGGCTCAGGGCCGCCGGGCTAGGGGTAAGACATGGCGATAGTGGCCAGTGGATAGTCGGGCCCCCGCAGGGGGAGGAGGGGGTGAGGAGCCCGCATAAAAAAACCCTCCAGAGGAGGGTTTTTTGTCAGACCACAGCCCTTAGAACAGGGTGGTGGAGAGATCGTACAGCTCCTGGTTGAACGGGCGCTTCAGGTTCTCGATGCAGTCGATGATGTCGTGGTGCACCATCTCGTTGCCCTGAATGCCGACGCAGCGGCCACCCTGGCCTGCCAGCAGTTGCTCGACGGCGAAGGCACCCATGCGGCTGGACATGATACGGTCACGGGCAGTAGGAGAACCGCCACGCTGGATGTGACCCAGGATGGTGGCGCGGGTTTCGCGGCCGGTCATGGCCTCGATGTCTTTCGCCAGGGCGTTGACGTCGGTGACGTGCTCGCAGATGGTGATGATGGCGTGCTTCTTGCCCTTGGCTTCCCCTTCCTTGATCTGTTGCAGCAGCTTCTCCTTGTCGAAGGCCACTTCCGGCACGATCACGTATTCGGCACCACCGGCAACGGCGGCAGACATGGCCAGATCGCCGCAGTGGCGGCCCATGATCTCGACCACGGAGATGCGGTGGTGGGAGCTGCAGGTGTCGCGCAGGCGGTCGATGGCGTCCACGACCACGTTCAGAGCGGTATCAAAGCCGATGGTGAAGTCGGTACCGGCGATATCGTTGTCGATGGTGCCCGGCAGGCCGATGCAGGGGAAGCCCTCTTCGGTCAATTTCTTGGCACCCATGTAGGAGCCGTCACCGCCGATGACCACCAGGGCGTCGATGCCGTGTTTCTTCAGGTTTTCGACCGCTTCGGCACGGACTTTCGGATCCTTGAAGGCGGGGAAACGGGCGGAGCCCAGGAAAGTACCGCCACGGTTCACGACGTCGGAGACGCTGTGACGCTCGAGCTTGACGATACGGTCCTGGTGCAGACCGAGGTAGCCATCATAGATGCCGTAAACTTCCAGGCCATGATGCAGACCGGCGCGCACCACGGCGCGGATGGCTGCGTTCATACCCGGTGCGTCACCACCACTGGTCAAAACACCAATACGTTTGATTTGTTTGGTCATGAGTGCCTCTGGATCTGAGTTGTCGAAAATCAAGATTCTGAAAAATACGGCTGGCCGCTTTTACTATATCGGCTTTCCTATGGCGAGAGGGTCCATAGGAAAGCGATATGCAAAGAGGGGCGGGGCCCCTCTTTGCTTGGCGCTTACTTGGCGGCGCCAGCGATGATCTGGGAGAAGTCGTCCACTTTCAGGGACGCGCCACCCACCAGGCCACCGTCGATGTCCGGCTGGCCGAACAGGTCGGCAGCGGTGGCGCCAGTCACGGAGCCGCCGTACAGGATCTGTACCTTGGCAGCCACGGCTGCATCAAAACCGGCCAGGTATTGACGGATGTGAGCATGCACGGATTGTGCGATCTCCGGGGTGGCGGTCTTGCCGGTGCCAATGGCCCATACCGGCTCGTAAGCGATGACGGCGTTCTCGAAGGAGGCGATGCCGCAGCGATCGATCACGGCCTTGAGCTGGGTCTCGACCACCTGGTTGGTGGTACCGGCTTCGAACTGGGCCAGGGTTTCACCGATGCACAGCACGGGGATCAGGCCGCCCTTCTGGATGGCTTCGTACTTGGCAGCCACCACGTCGTCGGTCTCTGCGTGCAGGGTACGACGCTCGCTGTGGCCGACCAGGGAGTAGGTGCAGCCGAAGGCTTTGAGCATGGAGGGGGCGTTTTCGCCGGTGAAGGCGCCGGACTCGTGAACGTCGGCGTTCTGGGCACCGTAGGCGATCTTGCTGCCAGCGGTCAGCTGTTCAACCAGACCCAAAAAGATAACCGGCGGGCAGACGGCCACTTGCACGGAAGGATGAGCGGCAGCGGCCGGGGTCAGTCCTTTGATCAGGGCTTCTACAGAAGCCTTGGTGCCGTTCAGTTTCCAGTTACCCATTACCAGGTGCTGTCTCATCTTCTATATCTCCTAGGCATTTGATTGCGCAACATTATATGAATTGAACCGAGCCCAAGATAGCTGACCCGGCGGCAAATGACGTAATTTTTTTTCGCTTTCCTGATCCAAATCAGGAATGCAAGGCGCGATTGCTCACTCGGTGACCTGCCCACGCAAACGGGCCCACCATACCCCAATCCACTCGTGAATGGCAGCCTCGGAATACATCAGATAACGCCCCTTGGGGAGGTAGCTGTAGAGGGGTTGCGGCTCCTGACTCTGCTTGGCGGTGTAATCGGTGGGAGCCGGCACCGCATCGAGTCCCTGACTGCGATAGAGAGCCATGGTTCGGGGCAGGTGGGTGGCCGAACTCACCAGTGCCACCCGCTTGCCGTTGAGGTGGGCGGCGATGCTGACCGCCTCGTCATGGGTGTCTTTGTTGTTTTCAAACAACGTCATGCGCGCACGCGGGATGCCAAGGCTGGCCGCCATGCGGGCGTTGACCTCGGCGTTCGACAGGGGATCCCCGGCCACGGCGCCGGAGAAGACCAGCTCGGCTTCTGGATAGGCCAGGGCCAGGCGAACTCCTTCCAGGGTGCGCGCCAGGGAGATGTTGTTTTGCCAGGCGCGCTCTGGGATGGCCGGATCGCTCACATGACCGTTGCCCAGCACGACGATGGCCTGGATGTCCGGATGCAGGCTCACCTCGAAGGGGGGATAGGTCTGCTCCAGGCTGCGGGCTAGCTCGTAGCTCACCGGCCGCGTCCCCATCAGGGCAATGATCACCAAGGAGAGGGTCGCCAGCAGCCTGCCGCTTTTTTGAAAGCGGGTGAACCAGAGCAGCACGAGCGCCAGCACCAACAAGGAGAGAGAGAAGGGGAGCGGCATCAGCAGATGGCCCAGCCATTTCTTGATGACAAAGAAGTTGAGCTCGAACACGACAGACACGTCCTTGAGTTTTCAGCAAATTCGGGATGTGACAGAATACCCCTCTTTTTTCCTGTGGCCCAATCCTGTGTGGTTCCTCCTGCGGCCCTCATGGCGGGGCGGTCGAAGATGAGTGTGTCTTGAAGCAAGATCAGAGTTTTGACGGGCGCGCGGACAAGTTCGCTCGCAACATTTACGACTCCACCAAGGGGCGCATTCGCACCACCATTGTCTGGAGTGACATCGAAGCCTGCCTGGCGCGCCTGGGCAGCCGGCCGCTGCGCATCCTGGATGCCGGCGGCGGCTTTGGCTACTTCGCCCAGAAACTGGCGGCCATGGGCCATCAGGTGGAGCTGTGCGATTTGTCGGCAGAAATGCTGGATCTGGCCCGGGAGCAGATCGCCCAGAAGGGCTTGGAAGACAGAATTCGTCTCATCCATTGCCCCATTCAGGATCTCAAGCACCAGGTGACCGGCACCTTCGATCTGGTGCTCTGTCACGCGGTACTGGAGTGGCTCGCCGAGCCGCGCCAGACCTTGCTGGGTCTGTTCCCTTTCGTCAAGGCAGGGGGCATACTGTCGCTGCTTTTTTACAATCGTCACGGTCTCCTGTTCCAGAGCCTGGTGGTGGGCAATTTTGACTATGTGCGCCTGGGCCTTCGCAAGAAACGCCAGACAGCCCTGACACCCACCAATCCCCAGTTGCCGGAGCAGGTCTATGACTGGATAGGCCGGGGGGGATTGCGGATCATCGGCAAGACCGGGGTGCGTGTCATCCACGACTACATGTGCCACAAGCAGGATCAGGTCGAGAAGTTCGAGGACCTGCTGGCCATGGAGCAGCAATATTGCCGCCAGGAGCCCTTTGTTTCCCTGGGGCGCTACATCCATGTGATGGCCCAGAAACCGGCCGGTTGAGCCCCACCGGCGTGAATACGATGCGGGATCCAGCCGCCGGGGCGCCACCGACCCCGGCCTATATCACCACGGCGGGCGAAGACCTGCCGACTATAACAACGAGATGATAACGTCATGATGAGTACATCCCGTACCCTGCCAGAGACGGTGGGATGGGTCAGACAGGAGGGGTTGGCGCTGAACCTCCCCACCGACAGGCTGGCCTTTCTGATAGCGATCAAGACGCTCTCCGAGGACGAGTCTGATCTCTCGGAGGCCGCGCTGCACGATGCCTTTGGCTATGTCAGCAGTGCCTTCGGCCAGATGGACGAGACCCTCACCGGTCGCGCCAACAACGCCATCAACGATCTCATTCGTCAGCAACTGCTGTCGCGTTTCACCACCGACATGGTGGCGGGGGAGAGCCTCTACCGCCTGTCGCGCCTTGGCATGAGCATCGTCGATTTCTTCATGGATCAGCGCCAGGTGGACTCCATCAAGCTCTCCATCCTGCTCGAGCACCTGGCGGCCGAGCTCGACACCGCCCGCAAGGCGGCGCTCGAGACCAACACCCGGGAGCAGTGGGACGCCGAGGTGCTGCCGCGTCTCTCCTTCTCCCTGGAAGAGACGCTCGGGCGCATCGATCTCACCCAGCGCGCCATGGACGAGCAGCAAAACCAGGTCAAGAGCGAGATCGCGGCCCTGCTGACCCAGAACTGGGTCGATGCCATCCACAGCTGCGAGAAGCTCCTGCACGAGACCGGCCAGACCCTGCGCGAGTTGCAGGACACCCTGGACGCCGCCGGCCACCGCCTGCAGGCGGGGCTGCTCAACATTCAGGAAGCGGCCCAGGGGCGCGATGATCTGTTCCACGTCGAGGAGCTGACCCACGCCCTGCAGGGGCGTCTGGATGTCATCACCGCCTGGGGCCAGCAGTGCATCGAGCTCTGGTCCCGTTATGACAGGCACGTCCACAAGTTCATCCGCAACGCCATCGACATGGACAAGAACCGCGCCTTCAGCCAGCGGCTGCGGGAATCCATCCGCAACTTCGAGCAGCACAGCTGGTTGTTGCGGGTGGCCGAAGAGCCCCGTTTGCTGGAGCTGCGGGATGAAACCATCGCCATCCACGACGAGGAGGTGACCGGCGAGGTGCCCCTCGAGATGGAGTACGTAGAGATGGTGGACATCAACCAGGAGCTGGCGGAGCACATCGAGCGCTACCTGGCCCGCTATCCGGAGCAGGGAGATCGGCTGGATCTTGCCGACGTGCTGCGGGAATACCTGCTGGACTACCCGGCCCATGCCCACTTCGACGTGGCGCGCCTCCTGATCGATCAGGCCGTGCGTCTCGGCCATGCCAGCGGTGAGCGCGAGCACCACCGCCAACCCGCATGGAAACCCATCAACCAAGCTGGATCCAAGGTTCAGGCCTATGTCATCGATCAATACTGAATTCCCCTTGCCCCTGCGCCTCGCAGAGGCCATCGCCAACCCCTTGTTTCCGCGCATCGACACCGCCCTGCGCTCCGGTCGCCACATCAGTGCCGACGAATTCGAGCAGCACTCTGCCCTGGTGGAGTACCACCAGGAGCTGGAGATCTTCTACGGCCGCTATCAGGTGGAACTCATCAAGGCGCCGGAAGGCTTCTTCTACCTGCGTCCGCGCCCGAGCGCCGACATCGGTACAACAGTGTTATCTGAGCTCGATATGCTGGTGGGCAAGGTGCTCTGCTACCTGTTCCTGAGCCCGGACAGGCTTGCCTCTGAAGGGGTGTTCGCCATGGGCGAGCTGCAAGAAGAGGTGCTGAGTCTGGCGGACGAGAAGCAACTGCTGCGCATGGTCAACAGCCGCTCCGGCGGCACGGATCTGGACAAGAAGAAGCTCCTCGAGAAGATCCGCACCTCCATGCGTCGCCTCAAGCGCCTCGGGATGATCACCCCCCTTGGCAACAGCGACAAATTCCGGGTCAACGAATCCGTGTTCCGCTTCGCCGCCGATGTGCGCTCCGACGAGGATCCCCGCGCGGTGCAACTGCGGATGATCCAGGAAGGGGAAGCCATCTTCCATGACGACGAGATGCCGAGCAGCGATTCCCTGTTCGAGGATATCGAAGAGGATCTGGACGAAGAGCAGCTGGAGCTGGAGGTGGAAGATGATCTGCAACGTTAATGTGCCGGCACTGATGGTGTCTGCCGGTTTGATGGAGAGTGTGGCGTGAGAGGCAAATTCAAATCCCTGACCATGGTCAACTGGAACGGCTTCTTTGCCCGCACCTTCGATCTCGACCAGCTGGTCACGACCCTGTCCGGCGGTAACGGCGCGGGCAAGTCCACCACCATGGCGGCCTTTATCGCGGCCCTCATTCCCGACCAGTCACTGCTCCATTTCCGTAACACCACGGAGGCGGGCTCCTCCAGCGCGTCCCGCGACAAGGGGCTCTACGGCAAGCTGCAGCGTGGCCACTGCTATTCGCTGCTGGAAGTGATGAACAGCCGCGAGCAGCGGATCTGGGTCGGTGTGCACCTCGAACAGGTGGCCAACCGTGACAACAAGGTCAACATCACTCCGTTCGCCCTGGTGGATGTGCCCGAACACCTGGCGCCCACGGATCTGCTGCTGGAGAAGCTCGACGACGGCAAGGGTCGGGTACGTGCCTTCGCTGATCTGAAGGGGGCGGCAGCGGAGCTCGGCGCCATCAAGGTCGCCAAGTTCAATACGGTGACCGATTATCACAACTTCATGTTCGAGTTCGGCATCACCCCGAAGAAACTGCGGGATCAAAAGGATCGCGGCAAGTTCTATCGCCTGATCGAAGCTTCCCTCTACGGCGGTATCTCGTCTTCCATCAGCCGCTCCTTGCGTGAATACCTGCTGCCGGAGAACTCCGGGGTACGCAAGGCGTTCCAGGACATGGAGGCGGCCATCTACGAGAACCGCCGCACCCTGGAAGCCATCAAGGAGACCCAAGGTCAGCGGGATCTCTTCAAGAACCTGATCACCGAGACCACCCACTATGTGGCCGCGGAGTATGTGCGGGGCGCCGCCGAGAAGAGCCGTCTCTCCGAGCTGGCCCTCAAGGCACGCTCTGAGCTCGCCGGCAAACGCCGTCTGCTGGCCGAGGAGAAGCAGCGCGCCATCTATCTGGCGGACGAGGTGGATCAGCTCACCAACCGCGAGAAGCTCCTGACCGACGAGCTGGAGTCCGCCGCCGAGCACCTGGCCAAGGTGATGGCGGCCGTGGCCCTGCAAAAGAAGATTGCCCTCTATCGCGCCGATCTGGCGGAGCTCAACGACAAGCTCGAGCAGCAGCAGGCGGTGGTGGAAGAGATCCACGGCCAGTTGCTGGAAGTGGAGGAGCGCAAGGAGCTGGCCCAGGCAGAGGTGGACAGCCTCAAGACCCAGCTGGCCGACTACCAGCAGGCGCTCGATATCCAGCAGACCCGCGCCATCCAGTACCGTCAGGCGGTGCAGGCCCTGGAAAACGCCCGCGAGCAGTGCGAACTGCCGGGGCTCGAGCCTGCGCAGGCGAGCGACACCCTGCACCAGTTCCGCGCAGCCGAGCAGAGCCTCACCAGCCGGGTGCTGGGGGCCGAGCAGCAGCTGGCGCTGGCCAAGGCGGCGGTGGCCGAACACGAAGCGGCGCTGACGCTGCTGCTCAGCATCGCACCCGAGACAGTGCGCGAGGCTGCCTGGCCCACCGCGCAGGCGCTGCTCAAGCGCCACATCGAAGACAAGGCCCGCATTGCCCAGGGGCAGGGTCTGCGCGCCGCGCTGGCTCGCCTCGAGAAAGAGAGCGAAAGCCAGAAGACGCTCTTGCGGCTGCGAGACGAGCTGGCCCAGGCGTCTGGTCAGCACATTGCTAGCCAGGACGAGCTGGAGATCTTCCTCGAAGCCCAGCGCACCCGCCAGGAGGAGCTCTCCGAGCAGCAGGCAGAGGCCAATCAGCGCCGCGCCAGCCTCGAGCATCAGGGTACTCAGCTGGGTCGCGATATCGCGGAGCTGACCAAGCTGGCCCCGCGCTGGCTCAAATCCTTTGAAAAACTCGAGCAACTGCGCGAGCAGAGTGGCTTGGCCTTGGCCACCGCCGAAGAACTCTCTTCCGGCATGCAGAGCGTGCTCGACAAGGAGCGGGAGTTCGAGCAGGAGAGCAACCGCATTCAGGGCCAGAAACAGGCGCTGGAGATGCAAATTCGCAACCTGCAGCTGGGTGCCGGCGAGGCGGATCCGCGTCTTGCCCGCATCGCCGAGCAGGTGGGGGGCGTGCTGCTCTCGGACGTCTATGACGACATCTCCATCGATGATGCCCCTTACTACTCCGCGCTCTACGGCCCGGCTCGCAGCGCCCTGGTGGTGCTCGACCTCGAAGGCGCCATCGAGCGGCTGAAAAAGCTGGAAGATTGCCCGGAAGATATCTACCTCATCCAGGGCAACCCCGACTCCTTTGACGAGGATCTGGTGGAAGCTGATGAGCTGGGGGACGCCGTGCTGGTGCGCACCAGCAAACGTCAGGTGCGCTTCTCCCGCTACCCCGAGCTGCCGCTGTTTGGCCGCGCCGCCCGGGAAAAACGGATCGAGCAGCTCGATCTTGAGCGGGAAAACCTCATCGAGGGCTACGCCAAGGCCGCCTTCGAGCAGCAGAAGTACCACCGTCTCTACGGCCACTTCCGCGACTTTATCGGCCAGCATCTGGATATCGCCTTCCGCCCGGACCCCGAAGCCGAGGTGCAGGCCAAGAAGCACGAGCAGCGCAAGCTGCAAGAAACCATCGCCGAGTGCGACAAGCAGCTGAGTGATGCCAAAGCCGCCGCCGCCCAGCTGACCCGCCATATCCAGCTGGTGCAGGGGATGCTGCCCTTTGCCCACCTGTTTGCCGAGGCAGACCTGGCGGCCCGCCTCGAGGCGGCTCACGCCGATGTGGAGGCCCTTAAAACAGCCGAAGCCTTTATCGCCAGGCACGGCAAGGCGCTGGAAAAACTGGAAACCATGGTGCAGGTGCTGCGCCAGGATCCCCAGGATCTGGCGGCCCTGCAGGCGGCCTTTGACGAGGTGAGCGACCTGCTGGCCGAGCAGAAGCGCCGTTGCTACGCCCTCGATCAGCTGGTGGCCCGTTTGCCGCACTTTGCCTATCAGGATGCGCAAGATCTGCTGGGCAAGGCCTCCGAGATGAGCGAGCGACTCAAAGAGAAGCTCAAGGCGGCAGAGCTTGCCGCCCGCACCGCCGGTGAGCAGCACAAGCAGATCACCCAGCGCCACACCGAGGCGCTGCAACTGCGCACGGCGCTCGATTCCAGCGCCTCGGCCAAGGGGCAGACCCTGGCGGAGTTCGAGCAGGAGCTGGCGGCCATGGGGCTGACCCTGTCGGATGACATGGAAGAGAAGGCCCGTGCCCACAAGAAAGAGATTGAAGAGCTGCTTATCCGCACCCGGACCCGCCGCACCAGCGCCGAGGCCCAGTTGCAGGTGTGCAAGCGCGAAATCGAGTCCCTTGGCGGTCGTCTCAAGCTCGAAGGCAAGGATTACTACAGCGCCCGCAAATCCCTGGTGGGTCACAAGGCGAGCTGGTCGCGGGTGGTGCGTCTGGCACGGGAGACCGACGTCGAGAAGCGTCTGAACAAGCGCGAGCTGGCGTACCTCGACAGCGACGAGCTGCGCTCCATGTCGGACAAGGCCCTCGGCGCCCTGCGGGTGGCGGTGGCCCACGACGAGGCCCTGCGCGATGCGCTGCGTCTGTCGGAAGGCAACCGCAGCACCGAGCAGAAGGTCGCCTTCTATGTGCAGGTCTACCGTTACCTGAAAGATCGCATCCGCAACGACATCATCCGCTCGGACGATCCGGTGGAAGCCATCGAGGAGATGGAGATCGAGCTGGCGCGCCTCGCCGACGAGCTCAAGCAGCGGGAAACCCATCTGTCCCTCTCCTCCCACGAGGTGGCGGCCAAGATCACCAACATCATCCGCCGGGAGCAGAACCGCATCCGGGTATTGAACCAGGGCCTGCAGAACATCGCCTTCGGTCTGGTGCGCGGGGTGCGTCTCAACGTCAATATCCGCGAGGCCCACACTCGCCTCCTGACCGCACTCGCCGATCAGAGCGCCATGCACAACGATCTTTTCGCCGACAAGGAGCTCAGCTTCTCCGAGGCCATGGCCAAGCTCTTCCAGCGTCTCAACCCGCAGGTGGAGCAGGGGGAGCGCAACTATCAGGTGATGGGGGACGTGCTGCTCGACTATCGCAACTACCTGGAGCTGGAGATCGAGGTGCAGCGCGGGGCTGACGGCTGGCTGCGGGCCGAGAGCGGCGCCCTCTCCACCGGCGAGGCGATCGGCACCGGTCAGGCCATCCTCTTGATGGTGCTCATCAGCTGGGAGGAGGAGTCCCGCCGTCTGCGCGGCAAGGACATCGCTCCCTGCCGCCTGTTGTTCCTGGACGAAGCGGCACGGCTTGATGGCAAATCCATCGCCACCCTGTTCGAGCTGTGCGAGCGGCAGGACATGCAGCTCCTCATCGCGGCGCCGGAGAACATCAGCCCCGAGAAGGGCACCACCTACAAGCTCATCCGCAAGGTGCAGGGCAAGCACGAGCATGTGCATGTAGTGGGGCTGCGCGGCTTTGGCTTCGCCGACGACAAGCTCATCGCCTGACATCTTCCCCTGACAGGGGCTGACGGAGCGATACGCAAAACGGGAGGCTTGGGCCTCCCGTTTTCCATGGGAAATGTGAGAGAGTAGGCCCCTGTTAACGGAAGCCTGACTGGCGATGCTGGTCGCTCTGTCCCATCGAGGAAGCAACGCATGACGACGCGACAAAAAGGGCTGCTGGCCTCTCTGTGCCTGCTGCTGGCCGCCTGCAGCAGCCACCCTGATGCAGGCAGTGCGGGCAACTGGCGAGGCTATACCCAGACGGGGCTTGCCTCCTATTACGCCGATCGCTACCACAACAAGCGCACCGCCAGCGGGGAGCCTTACCAGCGCCACGCCAACACCGCCGCCCACATGACACTGCCCTTTGGCGCCCTGGTGAGGGTCACCAACCTCGCCAACGACAAGAGCGTGGTGGTGCGGGTCAACGACAGGGGCAATTTCCCCCGCGGGCGCATCATCGATCTCTCCAGGGCGGCGTTCAGCGCCATCGGCAATCCCCGATCCGGGCTTATCAAGGTCAGGATTGAGGTGCTCTAGTCACCGGGTCTGCATGTGCCGGTGCCCCTCCATACCCGGGCCGCTGGAAGAGGGCATTTCCCGGTGATCGCGGGCCATCTTCTTCATTCCATTGGTGAGGTCGCCAACGCGACTTCCCATTTTCCGGTGTGCCATTAAGATAGCCAAACGAAAAACAGGGTGTCTTTGCCATCTGGCGGCAACCGGGCATGGCATGGTGTGTGAGACACCCTTTCAACCCCCTGCCCATGTTTCGCCGCTAAGGCGCAGGCTATAAAGAGAGACGTCATTCACTGGGAGGATCAGAACATGGCTGACAAGCGTGCCATTCAGGCAACGGCCATCCCCGAGCACAAGGCAAAGTCCCTCTATCCGGAGCCCTTTGCCTCCCTGGTCAAGCACCGCACCCGGCGCAGGCTGGGGGATCATTTCGGCCTTGCCAATTTCGGGGTCAACCTGACGACCCTGGCACCGGGGGCCATCTCGGCGCTCAAGCACCATCACGGCCTGCAGGACGAGTTCGTCTATGTGCTCTCGGGCAATCCCACCCTGCGCCACGGGGAGGAGGAGTACCGGATGTCGCCGGGGGAGTGCATCGGCTTCAAGGGGGGCAGCGGCCTGGCCCACCAGTTGCTCAACCACGGTGAGGTGGACGCCGTCTATCTCGAGGTGGGGGACAGGCTGCCAGGGGACACCGTCGACTATCCCGACGACGATCTGGCCCTGGTACAGGGTGCCGATGGCGCCTGGTCAGCCAGACACAAGGATGGCACCCCCTACTAGGGTGCCTCTTCGGGCAATGAGAGAGACCTCCATGGTGTTCAGCCCCTTTTCTGCTGTCAGGGCAGAGGATTTTCTGCCGCTGCTCAACGACGAGACGCTGCGAAAGCACCTGATCCCTCACCCGCTTTTCGATGTGGCCGGGGTGCGCGACTGGATGGCGTACAAGCTGGGAGTCGACGCCCGGCCAGGTTGCCGCGTGCGCGCCATCTTCCTCGACGGCACCCTGGCGGGGTGGTGCGGTATCCAGCCCGATGACGAGGGGGTGGAGCTTGCCATCGTGCTCGCCAAGGCCGGCTGGGGAAGCGGCGTGGCGATTTTCAACGAGATGATGGGGTGGGCGAGGGAGCTTGGCCATCGGACGATACTCTTTCACTTGCTGGATACCCGCCCGCCTTATCTGTCCCTCGCCAGACGGGCCATCTGGGTGAGGAAAACGCGCCTGGGCGAACACCCTTTCACCACCTATTGCCTTGACGTTGAGCGCTGGTCTGCAGGCCCTTAGCCTGGACCAGGGGGCCGCAAGCCGTGCCGCCTCCTGGCGGGTCCCGTTGCCACCCTTTGCGCCATGATCCCTCCCGCTCGTTTGTTCCTCCGTGCACGGCGTGGTTATCCACCCCGTTGAACACAGTGTTCATTCTGCCCCCCTATATGGCCCCCACCGTCCTGCCTACACTGGGCAACGTCTGATGGGGGAGCATCCGGCAGTATAAATCGCTGTCCAGGTTGCACTCTCTGGCGTGTTGACGATGTACAACGGAGAAAACTGGATGAAAAAAGAGACAGACAAACTGGTATCGATCGCAGTGCTCAAGGCCCGTGACGGCATGGGAGAGCGCCTTCGCGATGCCCTGCTTACCTTGATTGACCCCACTCGCCAGGAGCCGGGCAACCTCGATTACGTGCTGTTCGAGTTGAAGGATGAACCCGGCACCTTCTACATGCGGGAAGCCTTCGTGAGTCAGGCCGCCCTGGATGCCCACTGTGAGACCGCGTATTTCCAGGCTTTCGCTCGCCAGGCGGACGAACTGCTGGCCGAACCCCTTCGGCTTGTCTTCATGGAAGAAGTGAGCCCCTGATCCTTGCCGCAGAGCCCGATGGTCCCCTCATCGGGCTTTTTGCCTTCAGCCTCGCTCCCGGCAATCGCATCTACCTGCTCGGCTGTGTGGCCATGGCCCTGAACCCCATCCTGATCAAGCGCTGCTACCGGGGGAGTCCTTCCTCCACCTGACCGGCTGGACCCTCATCTGCGCCACTGTGCTGCTCACCGGCATGCTGACCGGGGAGACAGTACACTGGGAACAGGTAGGCTGGGGGGTAGAAGGTGTGCTGCTGACCATGGTGCTCCTGCCCCTTCATGCTGGCAAACGGGGGGCTGTCTGAGGGGCCGCCTGTGGCCCTGATCAACCAGGGAGTGCGTCATGAGAAGAACCCTGATCCTGGTACGCCATGGCAAGTCGAGCTGGGAAGACGCGTCTTTGTCTGACCGCGCTCGTCCGCTGGCTGCGCGCGGGCTGCGCGATGCGCCCCTGATGGGGGCTCGTCTGGCGCACCTTGGGGTGAAGCCCGATCTCATCCTCTCGAGCCCCGCCTGCCGGGCCCTGACGAACGCCCGGCTGCTTGCCGGGGAGCTGGGTTATTCCCCGGACCGCATCGTCATCGACGAGGGCCTCTACGAGAGCGATGCCGGGACCCTTCTCGGGGTGGTGGGGGAGCTTTCAGATGATCTCGCCTGCGTACTGCTGGTGGGTCATGATCCTGCCTTCACCGACCTGGCTCATGGCTTTTCCTCCGGTATCACTCGCATGCCGACCTGTGCCGTCGCCCGCTTCATCTTCGACGCCCCCTCCTGGTCGGCGCTCCCGTCCTGCTCGCCGGTGGTGGCCGTGCTGGACTTCCCGAAGAAGAGGTAGGGGGGCGTCGGTTGCAGGCATGCAGAAACGACAAGGGGAGCCGCGGCTCCCCTTGTCGTGATGGTGACGGGGTCATTTGGCCGCGATGGGCCCCTTGGTGCCCGCATCGTTGTCGACCCAGCCATCTTCTCCCTTGAGGCGGCGATCCCCCTGGATGGTGTAGATGACCATGCCCTCCTTGAACACCAGGGCGCCGTCGGATTTCCTGGTACTGACCTGCTTGTCGTTGACCCACACCTGATCCTTGTCATCGATGCGGATGTTCGCGACCGTGGCGCCCGTCTCGGGGAAGGTGGCGACCCCGTTGCCGGCGTAGGGGCTGGCGCTGGCCGCTGCGGGGGCGGCGCCAAATCCGGCGGCGGCGTTCTCGGCCTTGCTCTTGTTGATGTCACAGCCGCTGAGCTCGCTCACCTGGGTACAGCCTGAGCGCTCCAGCTTCTGCTCATAGCTCATGTTCAATCCGCCGTCGGCGGCCGGGGCGGCGGTGCCAAATCCTGCCTTGGCGTTTTCCGCCTTGCTCTTGTGAATATCGCAGCCCTGGGCTTCGGTCACCTGGGTGCAGCCGGAGCGTTCCAGCTGTTCGGCGTATTTGTGGTTGTTGACATCCTCCCCCACCTTAGCGCTTCGCGTCACAGGAGGGGGATTCCCATTACTGGGTGATAGCTGCTCGCG
>NZ_JAPCIQ010000054.1:0-27557 GCF_027707405.1 Aeromonas sp. QDB68
CTGCGCGAGCAGCTATCACCCAGTAATGGGGATCCCCCTCCTGTGACGCGAAGCGCTAAGGTGGGGGAGGATGTCAAGCCTACGACTTCTACCGGGTCGATCCCCGTCTGGAGTCGCCGGGGGCGGGTTACCGGGAGTTCATCCAGGCGGCCCACGCCAAGGGGCTCAAGGTGATCCAGGACGTGGTGCTCAACCACTCGAGCCAGTACGGCCTGCGCGGCAAGACCTGGATCGATCGCCTGCCCGTCAAATACTACGTACCGGCGGGGTCGAGCCAGGGACTCATCAACAATGGTCCCTATCAGGGCAATCTTGGGGACTACGCCAGTGCCAACCGCTGTGACGACGACAACCCGGCGGCTCCCGACTGGTACAAGGCCCGCTGCCAGTCGGATCCGGCGGGCACCCAGCCCCTGGTAGATCCCAAGACCGGCGCCACCGTGCCGAGCGCAGGCTACAACCCCAACCGCTTCTTCGGCATCGACGCCCAGACCCTGGATCCCGCCTGGTATCACCTGGACGGTTTCATGTCCGGCGGTGACTGGGAGAGCCCGCTTGCCCTGCAGCGCAAGCACATGGCGGGGGACTGCATCGACTTGGCCACCGGCAACCAGAACGTCAAGGACTACCTCAACGGCGCCATTCGTCAGTACCTCGACATGGGGGTCGATGCCATCCGTATCGATACCTTGAAGCACATCGAGCGGGACGAACTGCTGACCTATGTCCACGACTGGCAGGCCCACAAGCCGGGGCTGTTCGTCTTTGGCGAAAACCTGGTCAAGGGCACCGGATGGGGCTCTGAGCTGGCCAACGACAATGCCTCGGCGGTGATCCGCCCCTGGTGGTATACCCGCACCACGGCCAACCCGGCCAATCCCCGTGCAGGGGGCGATTCCGGCCTCTCGGTGCTGGACTTCTCACTGTTCTCCACCTTCCGTGACAACGTCGCCCGGGGGAACTTTGGCGGGGTAGGGGGGATCTTCGCCATGGACTGGGTCTATGGGGATGCCACCAAGCTCATCACCTTCTTCCAGAACCACGACGTGGGGCCGGACAACGACTTCAAGTACCGCTACGGCGGGGAAGAGGGCAATGCGGCCATGACCTACAACCTGCTCTGGACGGCGCGGGGGATCCCGACCCTCTACTACGGGGAGGAGGTGATGTTCCAGGCGGGCAAGCCCCAGGACATCGACGGGGCCACCATGACGGTGGATCAGACCGGTCGTGCCTACTACGGGGAGGTGCTGGACAACCCCGCCACCCCGAGCCACCCGCTCTATCAGCACATCAAGCGCCTGAACCAGATCCGCAAGGCGGTGCCCGCCCTGCAAAAGGCGCCCATGAGCCAGGTGAACGAGTGGGGGAGCGGCATCAGCTTCGTGCGTGATCTGAGCGCCCAAGGGAGCTACGCCGCCGTGGGCCTTGCGGCCAACTCGGCCCAGCAGATAAACCTGAGTGGCCTGAAGAACGGCACCTACACGGACGCGGTAACCGGTGCGAGCCAGAGCGTCAGCAACGGCAGCCTGAGCTTTGCGGTGCCCGCCTATTCGGCGCGGGTCTGGGTACTGAACGGCCCGGGCAAGGTCGGTGCTGACGGCAAATACCTCAAGTAAGGAAGCCCTGTCACAGGGAGCAGCGAGTCGGCCTTCGGGCCGACTTTTTTATTCTGCCTTCTGCCTATGCCTGAATGGATGCCCCATCCTGATGGGACTCTGGCTGGGGGGGCTGGTGGATGGGCAGGCCTGTGGACTCGCGACCAGCACGCTCATGGGAAGGGGGCTAGAGGGAAGGGAAGTAGTGCATCCGCCGCTCGAGTCACTTCATGCTCTGCATATTGCAGTGCTCGTGGCAGTGAGCAAAGCGGTGCCCATGTCGCCTTTGCGCCGCGGTGCAAGGCAAACTGTGCCACTCGGTTGATCTATATTGGTGCAATTGCACTTTATTGGTGCGCTCCATCCACATCCGCCTCTGGAGCCCGCCCCGAAGAAACACGCCGTATGGCCCTCGGGCTTACCCCATGACAGGCATCATCCATGCTGAAAAGCGGCATCGTATCGACATGATCTGCCGAAAAAACGGGCTGTGAAGGGGATACCACGAGGCCTTTCTCGGTGACTCGGGTAAACATGCTGCGCCACTGTGATGGCCGATCACTGAAGTGGTGCATTCGATCTGCACATTGCGCATTTATCAGAATTTAAATCCGATTATTTATGGTATCGCGGACTCTTGTTTTGATTGGCGCTCTTTTTGCTGTGCCTTGTCATCCCCACGATGGCGACATAAGGGGGCGGGGGACGCAAGATTGGGGGGTGGGGACGGCAAGGTGAACGGGCCGCCGCCATCAGCCCCAACGCGGCCTGGTTGTCGGGCAACGGATGCCACCATCACATCGGATCTAAGGAGTCATATGGAAGGTGAAATGACCATGCAGCCAGCGGCTGCGGGCAGGGGGCTGGCCCATACCCTCAAGGACGATGTCTACGGCATGGTGCTCGGGGTCATGTTTATCGCCGTGGGGCTCAATCTGCTCAAGTGTTCCGGCATGATCACCGGTGGCATCGCGGGCATCGCCCTGCTGATCGCCCATGTCAGCACCCTGCCCATCGGCGTGCTCTTCTTCCTGGTGAACCTGCCCTTCATGGTGTTCTGCTACGTCACCATGGGGCGCGCCTTCACCCTCAAGACGCTGATCGTCAACGTCGCCCTCTCGGCGGCCACCCAGGCGGTGCCGCTGCTGCTAACGGTGAGCTATGTCCATCCCCTGTTTGCCGCCCTGGTGGGGGGAACCTTCCTCGGCATGGGGGTCTTGTCTCTGGCGCGCCACAATGCCTCCGTGGGGGGCACCGGCGTGGTGACGCTCTGGCTGCAACGGCGCACCGGCATCAATGCGGGAAAGAGCCAGATGGTGCTGGATGTGCTGGTGTTTGCGCTCTCTCTGCTCACCCTGCCGCTTCCCCTGCTGCTCTGGTCAACCCTGAGTGCGCTGGCCATGAACGCCATGCTGATGAACTGGCACAAGCCGGGCCGCTATCAGGGGAACTGACCGCCGGTCTGGCTGACGGCTGTGAGTGGAAAAAAGGTCGTTCCGGGAGACTGGCGGCAGAAAGGGGCTCAACGGCAAAAAAGATCATCTTGTCGGGAAAAACGGCATGGTTACGGCTGAATTTATTGGTTTTTTGCCCTGTTGGTGGCGTTAAATCGGGCTACGCCATAAAAAATTCAAAAAACTTCTTTACCACTGCCCAATGCATGAGTAAAATTTGTCGGCAATATTTTACACCCCCACTCCTCAACGGTGAGATATTGCCATGCTCAGGATTGCCAAAGAAGCGCTGACCTTCGACGATGTACTGTTGGTTCCAGCCCACTCCACTGTTCTCCCCAATACCGCCGACCTGCGTACCAAGCTCACGTCTGCGATCACGCTGAATATCCCGATGATCTCCGCTGCCATGGACACAGTGACCGAAGCCCGTCTGGCTATCGCACTGGCCCAGGAAGGCGGTATCGGCTTCATTCACAAGAACATGTCCATCGAGCAGCAGGCTGCCGAAGTGCGCAAGGTCAAGAAGTACGAGAGCGGCGTGGTCAGCGACCCCGTTACCGTGCGCCCTGACATGACCATCGCCCAGATCAAGGAGCTGAGTCACAAGAACGGTTTCGCCGGTTACCCCGTGGTGACTGACGGCAACCAGCTGGTGGGCATCATCACCGGCCGTGACGTGCGCTTCGTCATCGATCTCTCCCAGACCGTCGAACAGATCATGACCCAGAAAGATCGTCTGGTGACCGTGCGTGAAGGGGCCCCTCGTGAAGAGGTGGTGGCTCTGATGCAAAAGCATCGCATCGAGAAGGTGCTGGTGGTCAACGGCGACTTCAAGCTCAAGGGCATGATCACCGTGAAGGACTTCCAGAAAGCCGAGCGCAAGCCCAACGCCTGTAAAGACGAGCGTGGCCGTCTGCGGGTCGGTGCCGCCGTCGGTGCCGGTGCCGGCAACGAAGAGCGCGTCGCCGCCCTGGTGGAAGCCGGTGTGGACGTGCTGCTGATTGACTCCTCCCACGGCCACTCCCAGGGCGTGCTGGATCGCATCAAGGCGACCCGTGAAGCCTATCCTGACCTGCAAATCATCGGCGGCAACGTCGCCACCGCCGCTGGCGCCAAGGCGCTGGTGGAAGCGGGTGTCAACGCCGTCAAGGTCGGTATCGGCCCGGGCTCCATCTGTACTACCCGTATCGTGACCGGCGTGGGCGTGCCCCAGATCACCGCCATCTCCGACGCCGTCGACGCCCTGGAAGGCACCGGCGTGCCGGTGATTGCCGATGGCGGCATCCGCTTCTCCGGTGACGTGGCCAAGGCCATCGCCGCGGGCGCAAGCTGCGTCATGGTGGGCTCCATGTTTGCCGGTACCGAAGAGGCGCCGGGCGAGATCGAGCTCTATCAGGGCCGCTCCTTCAAGTCCTACCGCGGCATGGGCTCTCTGGGTGCCATGTCCAAGGGCTCCAGCGACCGTTACTTCCAGACCGATAACGCCGCCGACAAGCTGGTGCCGGAAGGGATCGAAGGGCGCGTGCCGTACAAGGGCCGCCTCAAAGAGATCATCCACCAGCAGATGGGCGGCCTGCGCTCCTCCATGGGTCTGACCGGCAGCGCGACCATCGACGACATGCGCACCAAGGCCGAGTTCGTGCGCATCTCGGGCGCCGGGATGAAAGAGTCCCACGTTCACGACGTGACCATTACCAAAGAAGCCCCCAACTACCGGATGGGCTGATGAAACGGGGCTCTACGCCCCGTTTTTCCACCCTTTTTTTATCCCGTGCTTTTTGTGACAACATCAGCCTGATGCAGGAATAAAATGACTAAAGACATTCACGCCCACCGTATCCTTATCCTGGATTTCGGTTCCCAGTACACCCAGCTCATCGCCCGTCGCGTCCGTGAAATCGGCGTCTACTGCGAGCTGTGGGCCTGGGATGTAACCGAAGAGCAGATCCGCGAGTTCAACCCGAGCGGCATCATCCTCTCCGGCGGCCCGGAATCAGTGACCGAGGCGGGCAGCCCGCGCGCCCCCGAGTACGTGTTCAACGCCGGTGTGCCGGTGTTCGGTATCTGCTACGGCATGCAGACCATGTCCGAGCAGCTCGGCGGCAAGGTGCAGTCCTCCAACCTGCGTGAATTCGGCTACGCCCAGGTCGAAGTGCTGGGCCAGTCCGGCAAGACCAGCGCCCTCTTGCGCAACATCGAAGACGCCATTGCTGACAACGGCAATGCCCTGCTGGATGTCTGGATGAGCCACGGCGACAAGGTCACCGAGATCCCCGCCGGCTTCACCACCATCGCCCAGACCGCGACCTGCCCCCACGCCGCCATGGCCGACGAAGCCAAGCGCTTCTACGGCGTGCAGTTCCACCCGGAAGTGACCCACACCCGTCAGGGTGCCCGCATGCTGGAGCACTTCGTCAAGGACATCTGCGGCTGCGAGTGCCTCTGGACCCCGGCCACCATCATCGACGACGCCGTTGCCCGCATCCGCGAGCAGGTGGGTGACGACGAGGTGATCCTGGGCCTCTCCGGCGGCGTGGACTCCTCCGTGGTCGCCATGCTGGTGCACCGCGCCATCGGCGATCGCCTGACCTGTGTCTTCGTCGACAACGGCCTGCTGCGCCTGAACGAAGGCCAGCAGGTGATGGACATGTTCGGCGATCACTTCGGCCTGAACATCATCAAGGTCGACGCCGAAGAGCGCTTCCTCTCCGCTCTCGCGGGTATCGACGAGCCGGAAGCCAAGCGCAAGACCATCGGCCGCGTCTTCGTCGAAGTGTTCGACGACGAGTCCAAGAAGCTCAAGAACGCCAAGTGGCTGGCCCAGGGCACCATCTACCCGGACGTCATCGAATCCGCTGCCAGCAAGACCGGCAAGGCTCACGTCATCAAGTCCCACCACAACGTCGGCGGCCTGCCGGAAGAGATGAAGATGGGGCTGGTGGAGCCGCTGCGCGAGCTGTTCAAGGACGAAGTGCGCCGTGTCGGCCTCGAACTCGGCCTGCCCTACGACATGCTCTACCGTCACCCCTTCCCGGGTCCGGGCCTGGGCGTGCGCGTGCTTGGCGAAGTGAAGAAAGAGTACTGCGACCTGCTGCGCAAGGCTGACGCCATCTTCATCGAAGAGCTGCGCAAGGCCGACCTCTACAACCAGGTCAGCCAGGCGTTCGCCGTCTTCCTGCCGGTGCGCTCCGTCGGCGTCATGGGCGATGGCCGCAAGTACGACTGGGTCATTGCGCTTCGCGCCGTCGAGACCATCGACTTCATGACCGCCCACTGGGCTCACCTGCCGTACGACTTCCTCGGCCACGTGTCGAACCGCATCATCAACGAGATCAACGGCATCTCCCGCGTGGTGTACGACGTCTCCGGCAAGCCGCCTGCCACTATCGAATGGGAATAAGCGGTTAACGCCTCTCCCTGAGATCACGCAAAACTGTCAAAAAGGCGCCCTTGAGGCGCCTTTTCTTTTTCCAATCGTTTGCGAGAAAATTTTGCTCCTGGCGAAGGGGATAGAGGCCCTGTTGCCAACGTTGTCATGGTAAGTGCCCGAGTCGATAGGCAGAGCCTCATCTATCGCATCCACACAAGGCGGCAGGCTGTGGTTTCTCCGGGCAGGGGAAAGGCTTTGCTGCATAGCCTCTGAAGGCCATCCACGAGTGTTATGCCCAGAAAGGTAAGTGCCACTGTGTCCAGCATCAAACACTTCTTCAAAATCCCCCCAAGTGATAGCAGGCGCACCAGTTACCGTTTCAAATGCAAAACCACGGTGCCGCTGCCCAACCCGCTCCACGGGGAAGCCATGGTGCAGATCTTCCAATCCCTGGATGGGTCGGCTCATATCACCTCCATCACCCCGATCTGGGTGGGTTGCGGGGAGGGGGAGATCGCCTAACCGGTTTGCTCTAACAACCAGCAATAAGAAAGACGCCTTATGGCGTCTTTTCACCTCTGACTGTTGGTTTGAAAGCACTATGGCGGCGAACCTTTGTCACGACGACCCGGATCTTGCTCACTTGTGCCATCGCGATGGCTCATCACGGCATCAGGAGATATCAGCGTTTTTTGAAGGGAGTGGGAAGGAAGTGGGAAGGGAGCGGGGCTGTGGCGCCGCTTTCCCAGGTGGTGGTGACCTGGGTTTGCAAGGGCAGTGCATGGAAAACAGTGCCACCGGTGTCGGCAGCACTGACGCAAAGCCTGGTGGGATAACGCTCTTTTAGGGGTTATCAGGCCAGGGCGGGGCTGGATGTAGCGGCGCAGGGCAGGGCGGCCAACTGTGCAAGGTGCTCGCCCAGAGAGACCCCGGCGCCGGTGGCGTTGACCGTCTCGAAGTAGTCGTGCCAGCCCGATGCGGCTATCCCCTGGACGAGGGCCTCGATGGCTGCGGCATCCGGCCCGCGCCAGATGGCGAAGAAGGGGTGGGGCGCACCATGGAGGGTGGCAGCATCGGTCTCGCCCAGGGCGATGGGCTCCACCCCGAGGGCGGCGAGGTTGGCCATGCCTGTGCCAATGGCCTCGAAGAACTGCTGACGAGCCGTCTGGCTCAATGCCAGCCAGGCGGGAGTGGGGGTGTAGAGCTCTGTCAGATAGTGGGTCATAGGGGTTCCTTCGGGAGTTGGCCCTTGCGCAAGGTGCGCAAGGCGCGTTGACAAATCCGGGTTGTCGCGGGACTGGGGCTTTCGCGAGACCAGCGCGCGCAGAGGTCAGTGACCCACTGTGGCCTGTCTTTGCTCGCATCGTTCAGCCAGTTGGCAACGGAGTCCTGCACATAGAGGGCGGGATCGGCCTTGAGGGGCTCGAGCAGCATCAGGGCCTGCTCCGGCGCTTGTCGCAGGGACGCAAGATGGGTACACCAGACGCCGCGGGGCCGGGTCGCTTCGCTGGCAAAGCGTCGCAGCCGCTCGGACGGCTCCGCCGTCAAGGGCACCAGGGCGGCAATGGCCGCCTCCAGCTGCGCAGCAATGGTCGTTCGCATTGCGAGCCAGGCCCACTCGCGCACCCCAAAGTGCGGGTCATCGGCGAGGGGGCGAATGAGGGCCAGGCGGTCGCTGAGCGACAGTCCCTCGCTCGCGCCCACCATGAAACAGGCCCAGCCCCGCACGGTATCGGAGGGATGACGGCTGAGCGCCGCAAGATCCCTCGTGCCGTTCTCGGCCAGGAGCAGCCTGGCGGCCAGCGCCATGCGCCGGGTAATGCCCTCCCCGGATGCGGCGTGCATCGACGCCAGCGCCTGGGGCCCGAGCGAAGGCCGGGTGCACTGCATCAGGGCGGCAAAATCCACCGCCAGGCATTCGGTCAGGTTGCTTGCCTCAGCCTCTCCCCGGTTGAGCTGGGCGAGGCGTGAGGGGGCGATATCCGTGATGCGGCTGCGTGTCATGGGTGCTCCTCTGTGGCGGCCTCAGTGCAGCCTGCACGGGATGAGATGACGTTGAGCCAGGCCCGCTTGAGCAGGGTACTCAGGGTCTCTCGCTCTGCCTGATCGAACCCGGCAAACAGGGAGCCTATCCACTGGCTGTGCTCATCGAGCAGGTGCTGCGCCAGGGCCTGGCCCTGCTCTGTCAGGCGCACCGAGATCTTTCGCCTGTCCTGGCTGTCGCTGTGGCGAGCCAACAGGCCGTCCCGTTGCAGCCCGTCGAGCAGGCCGGTGATGGTGGCCCGTGTGACCCCCGCCTTGTCGGCAAGCTCGTGGGGAGCCAACCCTTCTGGCAGGTCGCGCAGCAAAAACAGCAGCACGAGCTTGCCTTCGGAGAGGCGGTGAGGGGCCAGGCGCGCCGCGCACGCCTGATCGATGGCAGCGGCTAGGGTCAACACCTCAAAGCAGACGCGCATGTTTTGGGTGTCCGCGTGTCCGCGGCGCTCTGCATCTTCGAGCAGGGCGAGGTGTTTCTGTTCCAGCGTGATCATGATGATGAGTCTCGAATGACTTTGTATGGCGCCATACTATATGGCACCAATCAAATGATCAACCACCCAAGCGCGCGACCGGGATGGTTCATGGCAACGGAGAGCGGGAGTGTGGCGATGGGGGGGCCTTTGCAAGAGCAGGCGTTGCAAGAAAATCGGCCATCTTTGGCCGTCATTCCCTATAATGCCCCTCCTTTGTGGTCTGGGGGGAGTGTCCCGCAGTGAGCCACCGCAAGCCCGAATGTTGATAGAGACGATCCCATGCATACCCTGGAACAGCTTCGCGCAGGCGAACTCTGCGGCGCCCGCCACCTCAAACTTGCTGAAAACCTCGCGGTGTTCCCTCCCGAGATCCTGAGCCTCAAGGAGACCCTGGAGGTGCTGGATCTCACCGGCAACCAGCTGAGCGAGTTGCCTGACGCGCTGGCCGAATGCAAGAAGCTGCGCATCCTCTTCTGCTCCGAGAACAACTTCACCGAACTACCCGAGGTGCTGGGGCGCTGCCCTGCGCTCACCATGGTGGGCTTCAAGGCCAACCGCATCGCGACCGTCCCGGCCACCTCCCTGCCCGCCAGATTGCGCTGGCTGATCCTGACCGATAATGCCATTGAACGACTGCCGGACGAGCTGGGGCAGTGCGACGCCCTGCAAAAGCTGATGCTCTCGGGCAACCGGCTCGCTGGGCTTCCCGAGACGCTTGCCGGTTGCCACCGTTTGGAGCTTTTGCGCATCGCCGCCAACCGGCTCGAGGCGCTTCCAGAGTGGCTGCTCTCCCTGCCGCGCCTGTCCTGGCTGGCCTTCGCGGGCAACCCTTTCTGTGATGAGCAGGCGTGTCTGAACGGCACATCGGTGTTCACTACCGAGATCCCCTGGCAGGCGCTCTCACTGGGGGATGTGCTCGGGGAGGGAGCATCCGGCGTCATCTATCGCGCCGAGTGGGAGAGGGCTGAAGGGCCCTGGGCGGTGGCGGTCAAGCTCTTCAAGGGGGCCGTCACCAGCGATGGCTTGCCCCTGAGCGAGATGGGGGCGTCCCTGGCCGCCGGTCGCCATCCAAACCTGGTCGGGGTGATGGGGCGGGTGAGCGATCATCCCTCCGGCATCCCGGCACTGGTGATGCCCCTGATAGACCCCGCCTTCGCCACCCTGGCGAGGCCCCCGAGCCTGGACTCCTGCACCCGGGATGTCTATGGGGCGGATCTGAACTTCACTCCGGCCCAGGTGATGGCCATGGTGCAGGGGGTGGCTGCGGCCGCCCGACACCTGCACGAGCGGGGCATCCTCCACGGCGATCTCTACGCACACAACCTGCTGTACTCCTTGCAGCCCGCGATGCCCCACTCGTCGCAGGAGGCGCCGGGCCGGGTGCTGCTCGGGGACTTTGGTGCCGCCTCCTGTTACGACCGCGCCGATGAGGTGCTGGCCGGGCGGCTGGAGCGCCTGGAAGTGCGGGCCTTTGGCTGCCTGCTGGCCGAGCTGCTGGCGCGCTGTAATGGGGGCGACGCCGACCTTGACCCCCTTCATCGACTGGCCAGAGAGTGCGGCTTTGAGGTGCCTTCCCGGCGACCCACCTTCGCGCAGATCCTGACCCGGCTGGCAGCGATGGCGACAAGCCTGCCTGGGGTCGTGGCCTGAGGCCTGCCCATCGTGGGCGTTCTCTTGCACAGGGGCGGGATCATGGGGCTTGCGCCACTTCGGTGAAGTTGTGATAGTGATGCACCATTGCAGATGACGAGAGGAAGATGATGGAAGCGGCATTTTGGCACCAGAAGTGGAAAGAGAACCGGATTGGCTTTCATCAGGCAGATTTCAACCGCTGGCTGCAATCCTGGTGGTCGGCCCAGCAAGGGAGCGACCCCGTGCTGGTGCCCCTTTGCGGCAAGTCCCGGGACATGCTCTGGCTGCGTGAGCAGGGGCATCCGGTGGATGGCTTCGAGCTCTCCGAGCTCGCCATTACCCAGTTTTTTGACGAGAACAACCTGAGTGCAGAGAGAAGCGAGGTGGGTCCCTATCAGTGCCACCGGCACGAGGATCTGCGCATCTATCAGGGGGACTTCTTCGCCGCTCCGGAGCTTGGTCAGCGTTATCGCCTGGTCTATGACAGGGCGGCCCTCATCGCCTTGCCGGGCGCCATGCGCCGCCAGTATGCCGCCCTGATGAGCCGCCTGGTGGAGGCGGGAGGGCAGGTGTTGCTGGTGACCCTCGAGTATCAGCCCGAGCAGCAGCTACAGCCGCCGTTCTCGGTGGGGGAGATGGAGGTGCGCACCCTGTTTGAGCGCGACTTTGGTGTCGAGGTGCTGGGCCGGGGGGCTGAGCTGGATCACCCCAGGGTGCTCTCGGGGCAGCTCTCCTATTTCGACGAGGTGGCTTACCGGCTTATCCGCCGGGGCTGAGGAGGGCGCGAGGCCGCTGCCAACGAGGGAAGTCGCGCTTGTTTTACCTCCTTTGACATAGATCAACGTGGAAAATCAGGGAAATGCCTAAGATGCGGCTGTTTCTCAATCACTGCTGGTGCCGACCGATGAGCTCTGGTTTGAACGCCGGTCGAACATCAACCCAGTGTCTGATTTTCACGCTCATGTTCACTTTTGGCGGCTCTGGTCGCAATTGATTATGGTTTTTCCAGCCGACCCCACAGGGTCGGCTTTTTATTGCCTGCGCGTTGCCAACAGGGGAGGTCAGCCTTCGAAGGTGGCGGCGTTGAGCCGAAATGCCCGTGGATCGTCGATAAACTGGCCGGTGATCCGCTCGTCATGTTCGTGCCCCTGACCATAGCTGCAGAGGATCAGCCGATCGGAGGTGCGCGATCGCAGCTGGGTGATAAAGCGCACCAGATCGGCGCGGCTCAACTTGCCCACCTCGTCGCAGACCCGTTCCCGCTGATCAAACCCCAGATCCTTGTTGCCGATGCTGACCCAGAGCCGCTGGCCGCGGCTGCGCAGGTTGGCATCCCGCTCGCTCAACTGGGCTTGCAGCCCCGCCTTGCTCTCTTGCCACTGTTGCTCGGTAAATTCGAGCATGGCGAGCGGGAAGAGGTCGATAAACTCCTCCACCGCATCGAGCAGGATCTGCGGTCCCGCCACCGGCGACTGGATATAGAAGATCAGCCCCGGATGGCGATTGAGAGGCAGGTTGCCGGCGCCCACCACATACCCCAGTTGCTGGCGGGTGCGCAGCTCGTGAAAGAAGGTAGAGGACATGATGTGGTTCGCCAGGGTAAAGCAGGCGAGATCCCGCGCCCGGGTGGTGCGGGACTGGTAGTAGACCAGCAGCGCCGAGTCCTCGTGATCGCACCCCTGCTCGCGAATGAGGGTGCCTCTGTCCTGGATGGAGATGAGGGGGCGGCGGGTCTCGGCGCTGGGCTGGCTGTTGGCACCGAGGTGGCGCTCCAGCAGGGCCGCGAGTTCGAGGGCCTCGGCGGCCGTCCAGTCTCCGTGTACCAGGGCCTCCAGATGCACCCTGGCAAAGAGCTCGGAGACGAAGCCGGGCATCTCCCCGAGTTCGACGGTGCGCAGGTGGCGCAACAGCTGCTCGAAGGGCGGGTTGTTGGGTTGCAGCAAACTGGTGAGCTGGTTGAACAACTGGGAGATGGGGCGGGTCTTGGACTGGTTCTCCCAGTTGCGGATAAGCTGCTCCTTGATCTCGCTAAAGCGGGCCGGATCCGGATACCCCAGGGTGCGGTTGCCGAGGATCATGTCGAGCAGCAGCGGTTGCTTGTCGGCAAAGCCGCTGAGGTTGATGGTAAAGCCCCCCTGATGGGCATAAATCTGGTAGCCAAGGCCCGCGAGCTCCGCCGGGTAGGTGAGGGCGTTGAGGTGATCCGTGAGCAGTTCCACGGCCAGACGCGCCATGGCGATGTGACGCGGGCTCTTGACCGCATGTTCGCTGTCGACGGAGATATAAAGGCTGCCCTTGGGCACGCTGAACTGATGCTCATGCAGGTGCCAGAGCCGGAAACCGGGCCTGTCGATGAGGCAGGACGGCATGTCGGCGGGCAGCGCCGGCAGACGGGCGTCGAGGCGGGTGCTGATGAAGGGGTTGGGCGCCGGCAGGTGCAGGGCGGGATCCGGTTCACTCTGCTGCCAGCGGATCTTCTCGGCCTCGCTGATGCTCTGGACGCTGTAGGGTGTCTGGTACCAGCGGGCGAGGCGATCCGTGCTCGCTTCCGGGGCCTGGATGGTCACCCGCAGGTTGTGGGGCGTCAGCTTGGCGAGGAAGCGCCGGATCAGTGCCTCATCGAACTCGCGCATCATGTAGTCGCCGTAGAGCAGATCGTCCGGCCCGTAGCTGAACAGGTTGAGCACGAGGCCGGAGACGGTGTCGAGGGCCCGGCCCCGCTCCTGGAAGCGGAAGGCGGATTCCAGCACGCTGCGCTTCTCCTCATAGCGCCAGGCCTGCACCCCGCCCCGCTCGATGAGCTTCAGATAGCCAAACAGGGCGGCGATGATCTCGTCTACATGCTCAAGCCCAAGGGGGGTGAGGCCAAAGCTCACGCCAAAGTCCTTGAAGTTGGCGCCGCTGATGCCGCCGCCGGCGGCGAGCTGATTGACCCAGCCCCGCCCCTTGAGCAGGGAGAGCAGGCTGCCTTCCCCCTCATAGCCGATGAGGTGGCTCAGGAAGGTGAGGGGTTTTTTGTCGTAATACTCATCCACGCACGGCAGCGGGAAGGTCAGCGCCAGCTTGCGGGTCTCCTTGACCGGGGTCAGCTGGATGCGAATGCCGAGATCATCGAGCCGATAGAGAGGATGGCTCAGTACCGGAGGGCCGAGGCGGCGATCCGGAATGGCACCAAAGAAGCGATCACACCAGGCCAGCTGGGTCTCGATGGGTGCCGGTGAAAGCATGACCAGCGCCATGCGATCCGCACTGTAGTGGGTTTCGTAGAACGCAATGAGATCCGAACGCAGATCCCGGCCGGGGAGATCCGCCAGGGTGTCGAGGTTGCCCACCGAGAATTTGGAGAAGGGGTGGTCCGGATTGACCGTCTCCTTGTGCACCTGGTAGCTGCGGCGCACGTCGTCCTGCAGCTTGAGGCGGTACTCGGAGTCCACCGCGTTGCGCTCCTTGTCGACCCACTCCGGTGCAAAGGTGGGGCAGATGAAGAACTGGGAGAACCGGTCGAGCCCCGCCTCGAAGAAGCCGTTGTCGATGTCGAAGAAGAAGTTGGTGAACTCGGTACCGGTCCAGGCGTTGTTGCTGCCCCCGTGACGGCTCATGAATTGCTGGTACTCACCGGGTTTGGGGTAGGTGCGGGTACCGAGAAACAGCATATGCTCGAGGAAATGGGCCATGCCCTGGCGATCGGCAGGATCGTCGAAGTGGCCGGTATTCACCGCCAGGGAGGCGGCGGATTTGTCGGTCTCGGGATCACAGATCAGCAAGACCCTGAGCCGGTTTGCCAGCTCCAGATAGTGATACCGCCGATGGTCATTGGGACTGGCATATGGGCTCATTGGGGAGGGGCTCGCGGTGAATTTATTTGAATTTAAACATGATTATCGACCCCGCTATCTTGCGAGGCAAACCCTTTTCTGAGAGGTGGCGCAATTGTTTCCCCCGGCATGGCGGGGTAAGATCCCCCCGCTATTTAAACAGGCCCCCTGGGCGAGGTTGTAATGAAAATCTACATCATGCGTCATGGCCAGGCTGGCATGAACGCAAAGACTGATGAACAGCGTCCACTGACCGAGCAAGGCATCGAAGAGTCCATCCACATGGCGGGCTGGCTGGCTCCCCAATTGGCAGGCTCCCTGAACCTGGTGATCCACAGCAACTATCTGCGTGCCAGACAGACCTGGCAGGCCATCGCCCCCGTGTTGCCCAAGGCCCTCAAGGTCGAGGAGAGCGGCGACATCACCCCCTACGGGGATCCGGCTTTCGTGGCAAGCTACCTCACGGAGCTGGCGGCGGAGCATGACAACATCCTGATGGTCAGCCACCTGCCGCTGGTGGGGTATCTGGTCCAGAGTCTCTGCCCGGCGGCAGGGGCCCCCATGTTCGCGACGTCCGGGCTGGCCTGCATCGAATGGCAAGATGGCAAAGGAGTCTTGCTCTGGCTGGAAGGACCGCATACAATACGGTAAAAGTTAATAATAAGTTACATTTTGGTTTTTTGGGAAGAGAGAGTCGATTTTTCCGGTTTTTTATATAAATTTAACGGAATTATTTCGCATAAGCTGCTGTCATACGGATACAACTTCAAGAGGTTGCAAACGATGAGAGTGTTCAAGAAGTACCTGCCACTGATGGTGGCAAAACATGTCAAAACCTTCTTCAAGGGGCGGATTTACATCCACGGCAGGGGGCGCTTCGATTTCCAGTCGGGCTTGCTGATGATGCCATTGCAAGCCGACATTCCCCATCGCCAGACGGTGCTCGAGGTCAATGAACTGATTTCAAGGCTCCACATGGATGCCGCCTGAGGCGCCTCAGGCTGACCTTGGTCCCCCTCATGCCCGCCCCTGTGCGGGCATGATTGTTGATGGCGCCTGGGCGCGGCGCCAACCGTTCGCGTCATGGCGCTTCTTCCTGCGTTGGCAGGCTTGCTTATCCTGATTGCCTCTCTATACTCGCGCGCAATACCCGCCTTTTTATTCTGGATATCGCAATGCCCCTTGCCTTCCTGTTTCCCTTCTCCTGCATGGCCATCTGGGCCGGCAATGGCATCGTCAGCAAGCTGGCGGTCGGGGTGTTGTCTCCTGCGGCGCTCGCCTGGTCGCGCTGGATGGTGGCGGCCCTGGTGCTGACCCCGTTTCTGGCTCACCGGGCCTGGCGCGAGCGCCGCAAGCTGCGGGCCGGTTTCTCGAAGCTGGCGGTGCTGGCCCTGCTCGGGATGGTCTTGAACCAGACCTTTGGCTATTACGCGGCCCAGACCCTAGGGGCCACCGAGATTGGCCTGATGATGGGACTGACCCCCTTGATGACGGTGCTGCTCAGCATCTGGTTGCTGCGCGAGCGGCCCACCTGGGGGGCGCTGCTGGGAGGCGCCATCTCCATTCTGGGGCTGGCGATTTTGTTGGGGCAGGGGGATCCGGCCCGGCTGCTGACCCAGGGCATCCATATCGGTTCCGTCTACATGCTGCTCTCGGCGGCCACCTATGCGCTCTACAGCGTGCTGCTCAAGCGCTGGGATCTGGGGCTGGACAACTGGTCCATGCTCTACGGTCAGGTGCTGTGCAGCCTCCTGTTCCTCACCCCCTTCTATCTGCTGGTGGACGGGCACTGGCCCGATGGCAGCGCCCTCTGGCTCATCCTCTATGCGGGGATCCCGACCTCGGCCCTCTCGCCCTGGCTCTGGATGCAGGGCATTGCCCTGCTCGGGGCGAGCCGCACCGCCATCTTCATGAACCTGTTGCCGGTGATGACGGCCGCCCTTGCCATCAGCTGGCTCGGGGAGCGGCTCACCAGCTATCACCTCATCGGTGGCGGCATGACCCTGATGGGGGTGCTGCTGGCGCAGTTGCTGGTGAGGCCCGTGACGGTGCGAAGACGCGCCCGGCTCGCGGTGGCGGGCTGTCAGGAAAAGTAGGATAAAAAAAGACCGCCCTCGAGGCGGTCTTTTTGGTTCGGTGCCCAGCGTCACTGCGCCGTCAGATAGAGATCCTTGGCATAGACCAGGTCTTGCGGGTTCTGGTAGGGGTAGCCCTTGACGTTGGGTTTGAGCAGCCGTGATTTCACGTAGAAGTAGACAGGAGCGATGGGGGCCTCCTCGTCGATCAGCACCTCGGCCTGCTGATAGAGGCGGTTGCGCTCGGCGGGGTCCTTGGCGTCATGGGCCTTGGCCAGGAGGGCGTCGTACTCCTTGTTGAACCACTTGCCGCTGTTGGCGCTGCTGCTGGAGGTCATGATGTCGAGGAAGGTGGAGGCATCGTTGTAGTCTCCGTTCCAGGAGTAGCGGCTCACCCCGAAGTCACCCTCGTTCAGGGCCGACACCATGGTCTTCCACTCCATGTTGTTGAGCTCCGCCTTGACCCCCAGGTTGTGCTTCCACATGGAGGAGATGGCGAGCGCTATCTTCTTGTGCCCCTCGTTGGTGTTGTAGAGGATGTCCACCGTCAGCGGCTTGTCAGGGCCGTAACCCGCCTCGCCAAGCAGCGCCTTGGCCTGCTTGATGCGCTCTTCCTTGCTCATCAGCTCGCTGGCGGGGCGTTTGAGCTCGAAGCCGTCCACGCTCGGCGGGGTCAGGCTGAAGGCGGAGAGCTGCCCCTGTCCCAGGATCTTCTCCGTGATGGTGTCCCGGTCGATGGCAAGAGAGAGTGCCTTGCGCACCCTGACGTCGTCAAAGGGTTTGCGCTGGGTGTTGAACACGTAGTAGTAGGTGGCGAGCATGGGGGCGCTCACCAGCTCCTCCGGGCTCTGGCGCTTGATCTGCTGATACTGCTCCAGGGGATAGGTGGTGTAGTGCAGCTCGCTCGCACGATAGCGGTTGTAGGCCGCGGTATCGGAGACGATCTCCAGATAGATCACCTTGTTCAGCACGGTGTGCTCGTTGTCCCAGTAGTGGGGGTTGCGCTCGGCGATGAGGCGCTCGTTCGGGGTCCACTCCTTGAGGGCGAAGGCGCCGTTGGAGACGATGTTGGCCGGTTTGACCCACTCATGACCGAACTTCTCGATGGTGGCCTTGGGCGCCGGGAAGGTGGTGTAGTGGGAGAGGGTCTTGAGGAAGAAGGGGACCGGGTTTTTCAGGGTGATCTGCAGGGTGTAGTCATCGAGCGCCTTGATCCCCAGGGCATCCGGGCTCTGCTTGCCCTGCACCACGTCGCTGGCATTGGCGACGCCGGTCAGCTCGATGAACCAGGCGTAGTTGGAGGCGTTCTTGGGGTCCGCCGCCCGCTGCCAGCCATAGACGTAGTCCGCCGCCGTCACCGGCTCGCCGTTGGACCATTTGGCATCGGGTCTGAGCTTGAAGGTGTAGACGGTGCCCGTGGCATCGAGCTCGTAGCCAAGGGCGCCCGCCGCCTGCAGCTTGCCGTTGCCATCCAGGGTATAGAGCCCCTCGAACAGATCGTTGACGACGTCGCTGCCCGCGCTCTCTTCCACCATCTGGGGATCGATGGAGGCAGGCTCGGTGCCGATGTTGCGCACGAACACTTGCTGGGTGGCTGGCAGAAGCTGGGTGCCTTCAGGCACCTGGGCGGCGAGGACGGGGAGGGTGAGCAGAGCGGCAACCGCCCCAGCGATAAGCGACTTTTTCATTGAATATCCTTATGTTTTTTTGCTTCCAAAGCGCAGCCAGTGTGCGGGATTGGGGGGCAGATCTCAAGAGGGGAGCCTCTGGCGCAACATTGCCGGGCGCCAGGGGGAGCAAGGCGGGCAGCCGCGTCGGCCCGGATGCATTCTTGTCACGAATTAACCCCCCCAAAGATGCCGGATGACACCCTTGTTTCGCGCCGAAAGCCCGTGGTGGCGCGGTTTTCTGGCGATTTAAAGAACGGCTTAATTCGCTGCAAAAACAAAAAACAGGCGTTACATTGGGTTACAAAACAACGCTGCCGGGGATCGGCACTTTTTTTGCCGACACTTGCAAACGTTTTCAACGGCCAACGGAAACGATCTTAAAGGAACAAGAATGCGAAACATGATCACCATGGGCGAGTTCATCGTCAAAAAGCAGGCGGACTACCCGACCGCGACCGGCGAGCTGACCTCCTTGCTCAGCTCCATCCGCCTGGCCGCCAAGGTGGTGAACCGGGAGATCAACAAGGCGGGTCTGGCGGACATCATCGGCTCCATCGGCGCCGAAAACGTGCAGGGCGAGGTGCAGCAGAAGCTGGACGTCTATGCCAACGAGCGCTTCAAGGCGGCGCTGGAGGCCCGTGGCGAGGTGTGCGGCATGGCCTCTGAGGAGGAGGAGGACTTCGTCTCCTTCGATTCCGAGCTCTCTCGTCACTCCAAGTACGTGGTGCTGATAGACCCCCTCGACGGCTCCTCCAACATCGACGTCAACGTCTCGGTCGGGACCATCTTCTCCATCTACCGCCGGGTCAGCAAACCGGGCGCCGGGGTCACTCTGGAGGACTTCCTGCAGCCGGGTCACCGTCAGGTCGCGGCGGGCTACGTGGTCTACGGCTCCTCCACCATGCTGGTCTACACCACCGGCTTTGGGGTCAACGGCTTCACCTATGACCCCTCCATCGGCTGCTTCTGCCTCTCCCACGAGAACATCCGCATTCCGGAGGAGGGCAAGATCTACTCCATCAACGAGGGCAACTACATCAAGTTCCCGGACGGGGTGAAGAAGTACCTGAAATACTGCCAGGAGCGTGACGAGGCGACTCACAGGCCCTATACCTCCCGCTACATCGGTTCCCTGGTGTCGGATTTCCACCGCAACCTGCTCAAGGGGGGCATCTACATCTACCCGTCCGGCACCAACTCTCCGAACGGCAAGCTGCGCCTGCTCTATGAGTGCAACCCCATGGCCTTCCTGATGGAGCAGGCCGGTGGCAAGGCATCCGATGGCTTTGGCCGCATCATGGACATCCAGCCTACCGCTCTGCACCAGCGCACTCCCTACTTCGTCGGGTCCACCAGGATGGTGGAGCGGGCCGAGGCCTTCATGCGGGAGTTCTCCGCCCACGAGGATCCGGCCAACCAGGGCTGAGCCCGGGCCAGCGTCCCTTCGTCATGGGAGCCGTCAAGGCTCCCGTTTTTATTGGCGTGCAGGCGGGTGTAGCCAGGTTGATATGCTGACGGGCTGACGGGCTGACGGGCTGACGGGCTGACGGACTGACGCGGCGCCTCGGTTGTCGCGGTGCAATGGCTGGTGGCCCCCTGGCCGGGATGCCTGGCCGGGATATCTGGTCTGGATACGTGGGCGGGATAAATACGGCACGGGCCATCTGCGGGGCTATCGAGGCGCGTTGAACCCGTTTTTTGCCCACGTTCATCCCCACATCCATCTTTTTTTCAGATGGGTTATGACTCAATGTATCGTATCAACAGATGGATTCGGCGGCAAAATGGTGCTGCCAGGAGGGCGAACCGAGGCGCCGGGGGTAAGAAGGGGGGCCGGGGGCGAGATGCCGCCCCTTGCCAGCAACGAAACGGGAGCCCTGGGGCTCCCGTTGTTGTAGGCGGCAGGTCGCGCCCTGCTGACGTCATGCTTTCCCTCAGGGGGTGGCATGGCGGGCGAGATCCGCCAGCAGGCCGTCCACCAGTTTGAGGCGCATGGCCCTGTCCTGGGTCGGCACCTGGAAGCGCAGCCGGGTCGGTCCGTCCATCTTGTAGATGCGCGGCTGCTCGGAGAGCAGCTTGACCAGATAGGCCGGGTTGACCTTGGTTTCCTGGGTAAAGTCCAGATAGCCGCCGCGCTCGCTCATCTCCACCCGGCGAATGCCCAGCGCCGTGGCGCGCTGGCGGAAGGCGGCCAGCTCCATCAGCGTCTTGGTCGGCTCCGGCAAGAGGCCGAAGCGATCGATGAGCTCCACTTTGAGCTCCCGCAGCTCCTGCTCGTCCGCCGCACTGGCGATCCGCTTGTACATGGAGAGCCGCATGTTGACGTCCGGGATGTAGTCGTCCGGGAGCAAGGCGGGCAGACGCAGCTCCACCTCGGTGTGCTGGCTCATGAGCTGCTCCAGCGACGGCTCCTTGCCATGTTTGAGCGCCTCCACCGCCTGCTCCAGCATCTCCATATAGAGGGTGAAGCCCACCGATTCGATCTGGCCGCTCTGATCGTCGCCCAGCAGCTCGCCCGCGCCCCGGATCTCCAGATCGTGGGTGGCGAGCGCAAAGCCGGCGCCGAGATCTTCGAGGGACGCGATGGCCTCCAGCCGCTTGGCCGCATCCTTGGTCATCAGCTTGGGATGGGGGGTGAGCAGGTAGGCATAGGCCTGGTGGTGGGAGCGCCCGACCCGGCCCCGCAGCTGGTGCAGCTGGGCGAGACCAAGATGATCCGCCCGGTCCATGATGATGGTGTTGGCGCTCGGCACGTCGATGCCGGTTTCGATGATGGTGGTGCACACCAGCAGGTTGAAGCGCTGGTGGTAGAAGTCCGACATCACCCGCTCGAGCTCCCGTTCGCGCATCTGGCCGTGGGCGATGCCGATGCGCGCCTCCGGCACCAGCTCGGCAAGATCGGCGGCGCACTTCTCGATGCTCTCCACGTCGTTGTGCAGGTAGTAGACCTGGCCGCCACGCTTCAATTCCCGCAGTACCGCCTCGCGCACCACCGCAGGTTCGTGCTGGCGCACGAAGGTCTTGATGGCGAGCCGCTTGGCGGGCGGGGTGGCGATGATGGAGAGATCCCGCATGCCGGACATGGCCATGTTGAGGGTGCGGGGAATGGGGGTCGCGGTGAGGGTGAGGATATCCACGTCGGCGCGCAGCGCCTTGATCTTCTCCTTCTGGCGCACCCCGAAGCGGTGCTCCTCGTCGACGATGAGCAGGCCCAGATCCTTGAAGGTGAGCTCGGCGCCGAGCAGCTTGTGGGTGCCGATGATGATGTCCACCTTGCCCTCGGCCATCTCCTTCATCACGACGCTCTGCTCCTTGGCGGAGCGGAAGCGGCTCAGTACCTCCACCCGCACCGGCCAGTTGGCGAAGCGGTCGCGGAAGTTGTCGTAGTGCTGCTGGGCGAGCAGGGTGGTGGGCACCAGCACGGCCACCTGCTTGCCGCCGTGCACGGCCACAAAGGCCGCCCGCATCGCCACTTCTGTCTTGCCAAAGCCCACGTCGCCGCACACCAGGCGGTCCATGCTCTTGGCCTGACACATGTCGCCGAGCACGGCGTTGATGGCATTGAGCTGATCCTCGGTCTCCTCGAACGGGAAGCTCGCGGCAAACTGGCGGTAGGCCTCCCGGTCGTGTTTGAAGGCAAAGCCGTGACGGGCTGCCCGCATGGCATAGACATCCAGCAGCTCGGCCGCCACGTCCCGCACCTTCTCCGCCGCCTTGCGCCGCGCCTTGACCCAGGCCTCGCCGCCGAGCTTGTGGCTGGGCGGGTTGTCGGAGCCGGTGTAGCGGCTGATCAGGTGCAAACTGGTAACCGGCACGAACAGCTTGTCGCCGCCGGCGTATTCCAGGGTCAGAAACTCGGTGGGCAGGCCGCCTGCGTCTATGGTCTCGAGCCCGAGATAGCGACCGACCCCGTGATCCAGGTGCACCACCGGCTGGCCCTGGGTCAGCTCGCCCAGGTTTCGGATCACCGCATCCGAGCTCAGGTTCTTGTTCTTGTCCCGCTTGCGCTTGCTGCGGATCTTGCCGCCGAGCAGCTCGGCTTCGGTGATGAGGGCAAGGGGCGTCTGGCCAGGCTCTTGCAGCAGGAAGCCCCGCTCCAGGGGACAGACCAGCAGCCCGTGGCGCGTATCGCTCACCAGGAAGGCGTCGAGGGAAGCAAACTCCCGGGGTTGCAGGTTGATCCGTGCGAGCAGATCCCCGAGCCCCTCGCGCCGCCCCTCGGACTCCACCGCAAACAGGGTGCGCCCGGCAAAGCCTTGCAGGAAGCCGTCAAGGGCCAGCAGGGGTTGCTCCTTGCTGTGGTCGAGCTGCAGATCCGGCAGGGGGGCGAGGGGCAGATCGTGCTGACCCGCTCCGCCGTCAACGGTCGCCTCCTGCAGGCGCACGGCGCCATAGTCCCCGAGGGCGGCGAAGAGCTGCTCCACCGGCAGATAGATCTGCTGGGGCGGCAGCAGGGGACGGGTGTTGTCCCAGCGCCTGTGTTCATAGCGCTGGCCGATGTCGTTCCAGAAGCGCTGGGCTGCGGGGTAGATCTCCCCCACGGTGAGCAGCAGGGTGTTGCCTGGCAGGTAGTCAAACAGGCTGGCGGTCTGGTTGAAGAAGAGCGGCAGGTAATATTCGATGCCGGCGGGCCAGCGCCCCTTGCTCACCTCCTGATAGACGGAGCCCTCGGCCCGGGAGATCTCGAACTGTTCGCGATACTGGCCACGAAACAGCTCGATGGCCCCCTCGTCGGTGGGAAATTCCCGGGCGGGCAGGAGGCTCACCGACTTCACCGGCTCGCTGGAGCGCTGGGTCTCGGGGTCGAACGGGCGGATGGAGTCCACCTCGTCGTCGAAAAAATCAATGCGATAGGGGCGGCTGCTCCCCATGGGGAAGAGATCCAGCAGGGAGCCGCGGGCGGCGAATTCGCCGTGCTCCAGCACCTGTTCCACCGCCACGTAGCCCGCCTCCGCCAGACGCCCGCGCAGCTGCTGCAGGTTGAGGCGCTGGCCGCTTGTGACCATCAGGCTGTATTTGTCGATATAAGCCTGGGGCGCCGTGCGCAGCATCAGGGTGGAGATGGGCACGATGAGCACGCCGTGGCGCATCTGCGGCAACTGGTAGAGGGTCTCGAGGCGCTGGGAGATGATGTCCTGGTGGGGAGAGAAGCTGTCGTAGGGCAGGGTCTCCCAGTCCGGGAACAGCAGCACCGGGCAATCCTGATCCGCCAGCAGGAACCCCAGTTCCTGTTCAAGGCGCAGGGCGCTCGGGGTATCGGCGGTGACCAGCAGGACGGGTCTTCGGGCTTCCCGGGTGAGGCGGGCGGCAACCAGAGCCAGGCTGCTGCCGACCAGCTGGCCGAACGTTGTCTTCTGGCCCGCTTTGGCGGGCAAGGCGGGGAGGGTCATTGGCATCATCGGAGTCTTTTACTGTTGGCGTTCTTTTGACATGGACCTGGGTTAGCGCTGACGTTCCTGGGCACGCAGCTTGAGCTGTTTCGACTGCACATGCAGGCTGGCGCGCACCAGCAGCTCCCGGTCATCCTCGCGGATGCGCACGTAGTCGAGCACCACGTGGGTGCCATGCTCTCCGGCGTCCCGCTGCACGACCTCGCCGTAGCAGTAGACGGCGGAGGCCTCTTCCCGCAGGAAGATCTTGAGCCGCACTATCTGGTGCAGGGCGGGGGCCTCCCCGTGCCCCTGGTGGGGGTGCAGGTAGGTGAGCTGCCCGGCGCCAAAGCGCAGGGTGTGGAAGCGGTGCTCGGGGTGATCCTGGGCCGCCAGCACATAGCCCATGATCATGTCGATCTTGCGGGACTGCTGGTTGATGATCTCCACCAGATCGTGCATGGACTCGTTCTGGCTGCGCAGCAACCGGCTGCTCACCAGATCGATGGAGGTGATGGCGGAGGCGATGCGAAACGGCTCGGGCAACTCGGCCTCCAGGGCCTCCAGCGTCGGCAGACGAAAGTCGGCCGGCATGGGGATCACATTGACCGGCGTGGCATGGGTGACGCTGAAGAACTGTTCCTGCATGGAGGCTATCCCTTGTTGTCATAGACGGTTTCCCTTTATTATCCGGTATCTTATTTCGTTGGCAACGTAGATATCCTTGAAGACCGGACTTTTTCAGCCACTGTCGCTGGCCATCGGCCTGCGTTATGCAGGCTCGCGACGCAGTAACCGCTTCGTCTCCTTTATCTCCCTGTTCTCCACCTTTGGCATCGCCATCGGGGTCGCCGCCCTGATGGTGGTGATCTCGGTGATGAACGGGTTCGAAGGCCAGCTCAAGGGGCGCATCCTCGGTGTGATCCCCCATGTGGTGGTGACCAATCAGGCCGGACGCATCGAGGCCGAGCCCGAAGGTCTGCCCGACCTGGCCCGCTTGCCCCACGTGGTGGCCACGGCCCCCATGCTCGACAGCGAAGGCATGCTGCAAAGCCCGGGTCAGCTCACCGGCGTGAGCGTGCAGGGGATCGATCCCGTCCGCTGGCCCAAGGATGACATCCTGCACGCCCAGATGCTGGGAGGGCGCCTTGACAGCCTGCAGGCCGGTGAATACCACATCGTGCTGGGGCAGGGGGTGGCCAGCCGACTCAAGGTCTCCATCGGCGACCAGGTGCGTCTCATCCTGACCGAAGGTACCCGCTTTACCCCCTTTGGCCGGGTGCCGGCCCAGCGTCTTTTCACCGTCTCCGGCATTTTCGGGGTCGGCGCCGACGTGGACAGCCAGGTGGCCCTGATTGCCCTGGGGGATACCCAGCGCATGCTGCGCCTGCCCGCAGACAAGGTGGGCGGCATCCGCCTCTGGCTGGACGATCCCTTCGCCGCCGACGAGGTGGTGAAGACCGCGTTGCCGGACGGGCTGGAGTGGCAGGACTGGCGCCGCGAGCGCGGCGAGCTGTTCCAGGCGGTGGCCATGGAAAAACGGATGATGGGGCTGATGCTGGTGCTGATCATCGCGGTCGCCACCTTCAACATCCTCTCCGCCCTGGTGATGGTGGTCACCGACAAGGAAGGGGAGGTGGCCATCCTGCGTACCATGGGCATGAGCGAATCCGGCATCGTCAAGATCTTCATGGTGCTGGGGGCGTCGAGCGGCGTAATCGGCGCCCTGTTCGGGGGGCTGGCGGGGCTGGCGCTCTGCTTTGGCCTCAATCCTCTGCTCAATGCCCTTGGGCTCAACCTCTATATGGCGGCAGGGGGCAGCGGTCTGCCGGTCATCGTCGAGCCGGCCCAGGTCATGACCATTTTGCTGGGCGCCGTGCTGCTCAGCTTCAGTGCCACCCTTTACCCGGCCTCCCGCGCGGCCCGGGTCAAACCGGCGGAGGCGCTGCGTTATGAATAATTCATCTTCTGTTGTTACAGGTGCAAGTGGAGCCCCCGTTATGAATCAATCCGTCTCCTGCGAGCCGCTGCTGCGCTGTCAGGCCCTCAATCATGTCTACAAAGAGGGCAATCTGGAGACCCAGGTACTCAAGGGGATCGAGCTGGACGTCGCCCCCGGGGAGATGCTGGCGGTGGTGGGGAGCTCGGGCTCCGGCAAGACCACCCTGCTGCACCTGATGGGGGCGCTGGACAACCCTTCCAGCGGCGCCGTGCTGTTCAAGGGGCAGGACATCCATGGCTGGGACAGCCGCACCCAGGCGAGGTTTCGCAACCAGGAGCTGGGTTTCGTTTACCAGTTCCACCACCTGCTCTCGGAATTCAGCGCGCTGGAAAATGCGGCCATGCCGCTGCTGATCGCCGGTGAGTCGGTGGCCAGCGCCACCGAGAAGGCGAGCAAGATGCTGGGGCGGGTGGGGCTCTCCCACCGTCTCAACCACAGACCGTCCGAGCTCTCCGGTGGTGAGCGCCAGCGGGTGGCCATCGCCCGTGCCCTGGTCAATGAACCCAGCCTGGTGCTGGCGGACGAGCCCACCGGCAACCTGGATCATGCCAGCGCCACCGCCGTCTATGAGCTCTTGTGCGAGCTCAACCGCGAGCTTGGCACCGCGTTCGTGGTGGTGACCCATGACTTGAGCCTGGCCGCCAAGCTCCACCGCCGGGTCACCCTGGTGAGCGGCATCATGGCGGAGGTCGCCTGATGTTCAAGCCGCTGCCCCTGTTCCTGGGCCTGCGTTACAGCCGCTCCCGCCGCCGCAACGGCTTCATCGCCTTCATTTCGGCCTCCTCCCTCATCGGGATCGCCCTCGGGGTGATGGCCCTCATTCTTGGCCTCTCCGCCATGAACGGGTTCGAGCGGGAGCTCAAGAACCGGGTGCTCTCCGTGGTCCCTCACGGCGAGCTCATCGGCATGGAAGCGCCGCTGCCTGACTGGCCGCGGCTCAGGGACTACCTGCTGGCCCAGCCCGGGGTGGAGGCGGCTGCGCCCGTCATTCGCCTGGACGGCCTGCTGGAGCACGGCTCCGCCCTCAAGGGGGTCCAGCTGCGTGCGGTGCTGCCGGAGCTGGAAGCCAATCTCTCCGATGCGGGCAACTTCATGACGGGTCGGGGCCTTCGCGAGCTGCAGGCGGGTGAACACGGAGTCATCCTCGGCAAGATCATCGCCGACAAGCTGGGGGTCAAGACAGGGGACACCGTCACCCTGCTGCTGCCCCAGGCGGGTGATGCCGCCGGCATCAAGAACCCGAAACGGGAGGCGCTCACCGTGGTAGGGCTGCTCGAGATCGGTGGCCAGCTCGACGGCCTGCTCGGCTTCATGCACCTGGCGGACGCCCAGGCCATCACCGGCATGGGCAGCGCGGTGGAGGGGTTCAGCCTCAAGGTGAGCGACGTGCTCAAGGCCCAGTCCATTACGGTGGCGGCGGCCCAGAAATTTCCGCACTACGTCTATATCAGTAGCTGGATGAGCCGTCAGGGTTATCTCTATCAGGACATCCAGATGGTGCGCACCGTGATGTACGTGGTGATGCTGATGGTGGTGGCGGTGGCCTGCTTCAACATCGTCTCCACCCTGGTGATGGCGGTGAATGAGAAGCGCAGCGAGATTGCCATCTTGAAGACCATGGGGGCGAGCCCGGGCCAGATCCGGCTTACCTTCGTCATCCAGGGGATGGTGAACGGGGTGGCGGGAGCCTTGCTAGGCGCCCTGCTGGGCGGCCTGCTCTCCAGCAAGCTGACCCAGATCCTGAGCGCCATCGAAGGAGTGATCGGGCACCGTTTCCTCAATCCGGACATCTACTTCATCGACTTCCTGCCGACCGAGCTGCACATGCAGGACTTGCTCATCGTGACCGGCGCCGCCATCCTGATGAGCCTGGTGGCGACCCTCTATCCCGCCTGGCGGGCGAGCGGCCTGGTGCCGTCCCGGGAGCTGGGGCATTGATACCCATGGATGTGATAACGGGCCCTGCGGGGCCCTTTTTATTGGTTCATCGCGGCTTTCCGGGGAAGGCCGCCTTGATTTTCAGAAAAAAGTATTCTGAGTCCCTAAATCCATATGC
>NZ_JAPCIQ010000055.1:0-27439 GCF_027707405.1 Aeromonas sp. QDB68
TCCGGAACCAGTGATTGGTTCCGGATTGTCCTACAGCAGAAGGATCGGTCAATGGATCCTTAACTGATCAGCATTGCCCCAAGGGGCGGCGTTTTTATTGGTCGGCCGGCTTACTGCTTGAGCAGGCTGCCGTCGGTCACCTTGACCGCGGTACCGCCGCTTGCGAAGAAGCTGCCGAACTGGGTCTGCATCTCGGTGGTGACGGCGCCGGTCGGATCGAAGTTCTCGTCAGGTGCCAGCAGCGAGCTGTGCCCCCCGGCCACGAAGCGGGCCGCTCTGTGGTTGGCGGCGCCGGTGGCGGTCAGCGGTTGCAGGGCCAGGACCTTGAACAGCGGCTCGGTGCCACCTAGGGGGGCGGTGGCGATGCTGTTCGGGATCACCCGATCCGACAGGCTCAGGGCGCCGTCGCCGACGATTTCGGTGGCAAACAGCGGGAAGTCCGCCGCGATACCGCTCCCCAGGTTGATGGGGTCTGCCGAATCCAGCACCGACTGCGCCGCGAAGCTGTAGCTCTGCAGGGTGCTGGCCGCCGTGGCCTGGGTGGCCGCATCCTGGCTCGGCAGGAACTCGTTGACGAAGCAGGTCGGCACCGCCGTCTTGCAGTTCGGGGCATAGGCGGTGAAGGCTGCCTTCAGGGCCGCACTGCCAGCGGTCAGCACGCTCATCTGGATGGTCGGGCCGAAGGTCGGCGAGTTCAGCAACAGCGGCGCTATGCCGCCACCCGGCATGGCCAGGCCGCCAGTGTCGAACTTGAACAGGGCGTCTGCCGTCGGGTTGCCAACAGACTGGTTGGCCACCGCCAGCAGGTTGGCCCCCGCGATGGCACCCAGAGAGTGACCCAGGAAGTGTACCTTGAGGCTGCCTGCGGTGCCGATGGCGCCCTTGGCATTGGCCAGCCCCACTGCCAGACGCAGGCCCAGCAGATCCGCCACGCTCTGTTTCAGGTTGTCGCGGGCCACGGTCAGGTAGCTCAGGTTCAGGTAGGGGGTCGGGTTGTCGGAGGTGGTCACCGAGTCCATGCTGCCGGTCAGGGCGAAGCCGCGTTCACCGTGCAACGGATGATCGATCACCACCACGGCCACGTTCTTGCTCGCCCGGGCACCGGCACCAATCTGGCCAAGGGCCAGGGCGTAGGCGTTCTCCTTCACGGAGGTGACGCCGTGCTGATAGATGATCACGTCGGTGATGTTCGCCAGCGGTGCGGCGGCGAAGATCCGCATCGGGACGGACTGCACCTCTTCCAGTGCCGGCAGCGGGTTGAAGCGCCCGATATTCATCTCGGGATCCAGCGCCTTGCCGCCGGAGGTGAGGGTCACCCCGATCAACTTGCTCGCCTCCGCCAGCAGCTCGGCCTGACGGCTCGGATCGGCGATGAGTTCGCCCAGCAGGGCCGGATCCACACCCGCCCCCACCAGGCCGCCGATCACTTCGGCATCCTGGGCCTTCAGGGCGTTCGCGATGGCGTAGAGGCTGGGGATGGCACCGTGCCAGGACTGGGTCTTCGCCTTGTCCCAGGAGCCGGCGGTGGTCGGGGAGGAGAGGAAGTAGGGCAGCTTGACGGTGCCGCTGTAGACGGTGGTGCCCAAGGCCAGATTGTGGAGTGGAGTGCCGTCACCAAAAGCGGCGGCAATCGCATCCTTCTGCTCCTGGGGCAGGAAGTTCTCGGCGTCCAGCTGGGTCAGGAAGGGGCTGCCGCCGCTCACCGACAGGGTATAGGTGCCAGGCAGGCTGGTATTGCCCAGGGCGTCCTGCTTCCACAGGGCGGCAGCGTCCAGGGTCGGGCTCTTGAGCACGGATGCGGCCGCCCCTTTCACCGCCACCAGCACGTCGGCGCCGGACTGGGTACCGAACCAGTCGGAGAAGATCACGTGGTCGCTAGTGATGCCGGTGGCAGCCTTGAACAGCCCTTCCTGCAGCGCAATCAGGCCGCTGATGGTCTGCTCCTGGGCGTTGCTGCCGGTGCTGGTCTTGTAGTTGCTGTAGTCGCTACCCGGTCGCAGGGGGGCACCCGTGCTGTCTTTGAGGGTATCGGTCGCCACTATCATGTAGTAGGAAGAGGGGTTGAGCGGCTTGAGCGGCACCAGATTCAGCTTGCCGGTCGTCTCGGCCACCACGAAGTCCACCCCGTAGGTCAGCACCTTTTTCACGCCGCTCGGACGCAGGGCCGCACTGTCAAACTCCAGCTCCATCAGGTAGAGGGGGGCCACGGAGGCTGCGAATTCAGCAGCGGCCGGCGCCTTGACCTGGATGCCGGAGGCCGTCACCGGCACTATCTGGATCGCCTGGGTAGTCGACCAGCCATCCAAGGTGGAGAGGGCGGACACCGGGTTGGAGAGATCCGCCGTTTCCGTGGAGAATTTCAGGGTACCGTCGGTCGCACGGGCTGCCAGGGCGCTGGGTCGGACTGCATTGGAGCCGCTCAGCAGATAATCGAGATAGCTTGAGGTATCGCCTGTGTTGTCGTCACTGCCACCACAACCGCTCAGCAGCGCACTGACGACGGCCGCGTAAATTAGCTTTTTCTTCATATCCTTATCTCTTTTATGTTGTTATCCATGATGAGCCTGACGGGGTAGGGTTCAAACCCGACCGAATCATATTAACAGCAACGCAACAATTAATAAGCCTCTGGTCAGTCATCTGATCTGATTTTTTTGTGTACACCATCAAGGAATTGGAATTGATTCCCGGTGTCACAGGGTAGCAGCCAGGGTACATCAACCAGACCCGACCAGAGCCCGATGGGATCCATGGCGCAAAAAGCCGCCCCGATCTCGGCAAAGGGGACGATTTGTCGGTAGAATGGCGCCATTGCTTAAGGAGACCCCCATGATCGACCCGAAAAAACTGGAAGAGATCGCCAAACAGATACACAACGCCCTGCCCCCCGGCATTCGCAGCATGGGTGAAGAGGTGGAGAAAAAGACCCGTCAGGTCTTGCAGGCTCAGCTCAACAAGCTGGATCTGGTGAGCCGCGAGGAGTTCGACGTGCAGACCAAGGTGCTGCTGCGCACCCGGGAGAAGCTGACCGCCCTCGAGGCCAAGCTGGCCCAGCTCGAGCAGCAGCTCGCTGCCAAGGGCGAATGATCCGGCGTGACCCGCCGTAGATAGCACAAACCCCAGCCAGGCTGGGGTTTGTCGTTTTTATGGGGACAACGAGTTTCTCATCCCCCCTTCTCTCGCAAGACGATAAGGGGGCAGATCGACGCTCTGCGGTTGGCCGTGGTCAGATAAACTCGTAGGCATCGCCGAAGATGCGCTCGGGCTCGGCGCCCAGCACCTTGAACTCTTCCCGCGCGGCACCGGCCATCTCGAAGCGGCCCGCCACATAGATGTCGTAGTCATGCAGGCTGACGAAGTCATCCATGATGGCCTTGTGCACCAGCCCGGTCCTGCCGGTCCAGTCGCTCTCGGGCTCCTGCACCACGGGAATGAAGGTCAGCGGCGCGTAGTCGCGCTCCCACTGCTGCATCTGCTCCAGCTCGTAGAGCCAGTGCGCCTGGCGTACGCCCCAGTAGAGGAACACCGGACGCTTGCTGCCGCTGCCGATCAGGTATTCCAGGATGGCGCGGGCATAGGAGAAGCCGGTGCCTCCCGCCATCAGGATCAGCGGTCGGGGGGATTCGTCGCGCAGGAACGCCTTGCCGGCGGCCAACTCGACCTCGATCTCTCCCTGCTCGCGCATGCGGGCCAGCACCTGACCGGCATAGGCATTCTCGGGAGTGGCACCGATCTGCAGCTCCAGCACGCCGGAGCGGGTCGGCGAGTTGGCGATGGAGAAGGGGCGCTTGTCCGAATCGCTCATCACCACCAGCAGATACTGGCCCGGCTTGAAGCTCACCTCCTGCTGCGGCGCCAGCGCCACGTGCCAGATGGTGTCGACATATTCGCGCAGTTCCTCTACGCGGCACTTGATACGTTGCATTCTTGTCCTTGTGAGGGGCCTGCCCGGCCCGCTTCGCTCATGGTTTCACTGTTTTTATGGCGACCAGTTGGTGGTCAGGTCCGTCGAGCATACCCAATTCGGCACGGCAATACCGCACTTTTGCGTCACAATGGCCGCGCCGCATCGGAGATCCCTCAGTCGAGGATCTTCAGCTCGTCCCAGATGGCATCGATCTTCTGCTTTACCGCCTCGTCCTGGACGATGGGCTGACCCCACTCCCGGTTGCTCTCCCCAGGCCACTTGTTGGTGGCATCCAGCCCCATCTTGGAGCCGAGCCCGGAGACCGGCGAGGCGAAGTCCAGGTAGTCGATGGGGGTGTGCTCGATCAGGGTGGTGTCCCGAGCCGGGTCCATCCGGGTGGTGATGGCCCAGATCACGTCCTTCCAGTCGCGGGCGTTGATGTCGTCATCGCAGACGATCACGAACTTGGTGTACATGAACTGGCGCAGGAAGGACCAGACTCCCAGCATCACCCGCTTGGCGTGGCCAGGGTAACGCTTCTTGATGGTCACCACCGCCATCCGGTAGGAGCACCCCTCCGGCGGCAGGTAGAAATCCACTATCTCGGGAAACTGCTTCTGCAACAGCGGCACGAACACCTCGTTGAGCGCCACCCCGAGCACCGCCGGCTCATCGGGCGGACGGCCGGTGTAGGTGCTGTGGTAGATGGCATCCCGGCGCATGGTCATGTGGGTGATGGTGAAGACCGGGAACTCGTCCACTTCGTTGTAGTAGCCGGTGTGATCGCCGTAAGGCCCTTCGGGGGCCATCTCCCCCGGCTCCAGATAGCCTTCCAGCACGATCTCGGCGCTGGCGGGCACTTCCAGATCGCAGCTCAGCGCCTTCACCACCTCGGTACGGCTGCCCCGCAGCAGACCGGCAAAGGCGTATTCGGAGAGGCTGTCCGGCACCGGCGTCACCGCGCCCAGGATGGTCGCCGGATCGGCGCCCAGCGCCACCGCCACCGGGAAGCGTTCGCCCGGGTGGGCCTCCTGCCACTCGCGAAAATCGATGGCGCCGCCCCGGTGATCCAGCCAGCGCATGATCAGCTTGTTCTTGCCGATCTTTTGCTGGCGATAGATGCCGAGATTCTGCCGCTTCTTGTAGGGACCGCGGGTGATGGTCAGCCCCCAGGTGACCAGGGGCGCCACATCCCCGGGCCAGCAGTGCTGGATGGGGATCTGATCCAGATCCACCGCGTCCCCTTCCAGCACCACCTGCTGACAGGGGGCCGAAGAGAGCCGCTTGGTCGGCATGTTGAGCACCTGCTTGAAGATGGGCAGCTTCTCCATCAGCTCCTTGAGCCCGCGAGGCGGCTCCGGCTCTTTCAGGTAGGAGAGCCAGGTCCCCACCTGGCGCAGGGCGCTGACGTTGGGCTGGCCCATGCCCATGGCAACCCGGTCCGGCGTGCCGAACAGGTTGGTCAACACCGGCATGGTGTAGCCCTTGGGATTCTCAAACAGCAGAGCCGGGCCCCCCGCACGCAGGGTACGGTCGCTGATCTCGGTCATCTCCAGATAGGGGTCTATCTCGCGACTGATGCGCCTGAGCTGTCCGTTTTGTTCCAACTGCGCGATAAAATCACGCAAGTCCTTGTATTTCATGCAAGTACCCCAGCGGGATCAGGTGGTCCCGCATTATAACCCTGGCGGCGTATCCGGTGTACCCGTATCGGACCTCATGACGGACGAGGCGTGTCGCCGCTCCTGAAGCGTCAGCCGGTTTGCCAATTGACCCAGGAGCCTGGGCTCGTCCATCTGCAGCAACAGGCCGGCCACCAGCCCGCCATACTGGTGCTTGCCGAGTTCGGCCAGGAGGAACTGCTGGGCCCCGTCCGGCAAGGGGGAGAGGCGGCTGAGCTGGTGCAGGGCGGGGACCATCAGGCGGCTGTTCTGGCTGGCGGCGATCAGCAGATCGCTCGCCTCCTGACCTGAATAAAAGCGGGAAATGGTGTGCAGAGCAGTCAGGCTATCGTGATCCACTGGCTGACGCCACAGCTTGAGGTAGAGTGCCGTCTCCCCGGTCTGTTCGATGAAGTGCAGCAGCAACTGGTTGTCCGGCAGGAAGAGATTGAGGGCGGCAAGCCGCTGCGCCTCCCGACGCAGCACGGATACCGGCTGCCGATCGAGCACCGCCAGCAGGGCCTGCTGCTGCTGTGCCAGCTCGGGATTGCGGCTGTAGTAGACCTGCTTGAAGTCGAAGCGATCCTGCTCCAGCAACTGGCGATAGTTGTCCTGCCAGGCCAGCTGCTGCCAGTGGCTCAGCACCAGCCGGGCCTCGGCGGGGAAGTCGTAGGCGGGTAGCTGCACCAGGAAACCGTCCACCTTCCCTTCCACCAGCCATTGTGGCGCCTTGGCCGCTTGTGCCCGCACCCAGGCCAGCAGCGCCGGGCTCGGTGCGCCCGATGACTTGAGCTCACCCAGCAACTGGAACAACAGGAACTCCCGCTGCCCCACCGACAGGGTCTCGAGCAACGAGTCCATGGCATCAAACTGCCCGAGCGCCATGCGGCCGTCCAGGTACGCCCGATGCCCCTCCAGTCCCTCGTCCGCCACCAGGGGAGCCTGCAATTGCGGCGGGGAATCGGCATGCACCGGGGCCGCCAGCCACAACCAACCCATCCATATAAACAACACCAGCTTCATGACGTCCCTTTCCTTGTGACATCGAGGCTTCATACTACTAAGCCAGCCGTGAAATAGATAAACAAAAACCGCGACCTAGGCCGCGGTTTTGTCATGGAAGAGGCTGTTACTTCTGTTGACGCTTCATGGAGTCGAAGAACTCGTCGTTGGTCTTGGTCGCAGCCAGCTTGTCGATGAGGAACTCGATGCTGTCGATCTCGCCCATGGGGTGAATGATCTTGCGCAGGATCCACATCTTCTGCAGCTCGTCCGGTGCGGTCAGCAGCTCTTCCTTGCGGGTGCCGGAGCGGGTGATGTCGATGGCCGGGTAGACGCGCTTCTCGGCAATCTTGCGCGAGAGGTGCAGTTCCATATTGCCGGTACCCTTGAACTCTTCGTAGATGACTTCATCCATCTTGGAGCCGGTATCGATCAGCGCGGTGGCGATGATGGTCAGGCTGCCGCCCTCTTCGACGTTGCGCGCCGCACCGAAGAAACGCTTCGGACGGTGCAGGGCGTTGGCGTCCACACCACCGGTCAGCACCTTGCCGGAAGACGGGATGACGGTGTTGTAGGCGCGGGCCAGACGGGTGATGGAGTCCAGCAGGATCACCACGTCCTTCTTGTGCTCGACCAGACGCTTGGCCTTCTCGATCACCATTTCGGCGACCTGGACGTGACGGGAGGCCGGCTCGTCGAAGGTGGAGGCGATGACTTCGCCCTTCACCATCCGCTGCATCTCGGTCACTTCTTCCGGACGCTCGTCAATCAGCAGCACGATCAGCTCACAATCCGGGTGGTTGTAGGCGATGCTCTGGGCGATGTTCTGCAGCAGCATGGTCTTACCGGCCTTGGGCGGTGCAACGATGAGACCGCGCTGGCCCTTGCCGATCGGGGATGCCAGATCCAGCACACGGGCGGTGATGTCTTCGGTGGAACCGTTGCCACGCTCCATGCGCAGACGCTCGTTGGCGTGCAGGGGAGTGAGGTTTTCAAACAGGATCTTGTTGCGGGAGTTTTCCGGACGGTCGTAGTTGACGTCGTTGACCTTGAGCAGGGCGAAATAGCGCTCGCCCTCTTTCGGCGGCCGGATCTTGCCGGAAATGGTATCGCCGGTACGCAGGTTGAAGCGGCGGATCTGGCTCGGGGAGACATAGATGTCATCCGGACCAGCGAGATAAGAGCCGTCTGCACTGCGCAGGAAACCGAAACCGTCGGTCAGGATTTCCAGCACACCGTCGCCAAAGATATCCTCGCCGCCCTTGGCGTGCGCCTTGAGGATTGCAAAGATAATGTCTTTCTTGTGCGCCCGAGCCAGATTTTCCAACCCCATGGATTCGCCAAGCTGGACCAGCTCGGACACAGGAGTGTTCTTAAGTTCAGTCAGATTCATAGTGGTGAAAGTCTGTAAGCAAGGATTGAAATGAGGAGACAGTCTGCTGGATTGATGCTGATCGGATTTGACTTGCCAGGCTGGTAGTTAAGCAAAGAGTCAGGCAAAAAGGTTAGCAAACGAGCGATAAACTAGCACCAATCAGGGTGAGCGTCTAGGTGATAAAACACAAGGAGCGCATTATTGCAATGCGCTCCTTCTTGATTATTACAGGTTGCCGTCCAGGAACTCTTTCAGTTGGGTCTTGGACAGGGCGCCGACCTTGGTCGCTGCCACTTCACCATTCTTGAACAGCAGCAGGGTCGGGATACCACGAATGCCGTACTTGGGCGGAGTGTCGGCGTTATGATCGATGTTCAATTTCGCCACGGTCACGCGACCTTCATATTCCTGAGCAACTTCGTTCAGGATCGGGGCAATCATCTTGCACGGTCCACACCATTCGGCCCAGAAATCGACCAGAACAGGGCTGTCGGCGTTGATTACATCGGCCTCGAAGCTGGCATCGCTCAGCTGAACAATCTTGTCACTCATCTCCAACTCCAGTCAGTAATTAAGGCTTTATTGATGGTTCAACAAAGGCAATAGTTGCCCTATTTGAAATGATCCTGTTTATTATTGCAAGCCTAACCTGATAACCTACCGCCATGAGCAAAACACATCTAACGACCGAAAAATTCGCCCAAATGGGCCTCGAACCCGAAGTTCTGGCTGGTCTGGAATCAAAGGGATTTCACTATTGTACGCCCATCCAGGCACTGTCCCTGCCCCTGCTGGTTGAAGGTCATGACCTCGCCGGTCAGGCTCAGACGGGGACCGGCAAAACCCTGGCTTTCCTGGCGGCGACATTCAACTATTTGCTGACCCATCCGCTGACCAGGCCGCGCCTCATCAACCAGCCCCGCGCCATCATCATGGCCCCGACCCGGGAGCTGGCCGTCCAGATCTATAACGATGCAGAGAGCATATCAGCCTCCACCGGGCTCAAGCTCGGTCTCGCCTATGGTGGCGAAGGCTACGACAAGCAGCTGGCCGTGCTGGAACAGGGCGTCGACATCCTGATCGGCACCACCGGCCGCATCATCGACTACTTCAAGTCCAAGGTCATCGATCTCGGCAACATCCAGGTCGTGGTACTGGACGAAGCGGATCGCATGTTCGATCTGGGCTTCATCAAGGACATCCGTTTCCTGTTCCGCCGCATGCCCCCCGCCACCGAGCGTCTGAGCATGCTGTTCTCCGCCACCCTCTCCCTGCGGGTGCAGGAGCTAGCCTATGAACACATGAACCACCCGAAACATGTGCAGGTCGAACCGGAACAGATGACCGGCGTGCGGATCAAGGAGGAGCTCTTCTACCCCTCCAACGAAGACAAGATGTTGCTGCTGCTCTCCCTGATGGAAGAGGAGTGGCCCGAGAAAGCCATCGTCTTCGCCAACACCAAGCACGTCTGTGAAGACGTTCATGCGTGGCTGGAGAACGACGGCCACCGCGTCGGCCTGCTGACCGGCGACGTGCCGCAGAAGAAGCGGATGAAGATCCTGGAAGAGTTCACCAAGGGCACCCTGGATATCCTGGTCGCCACCGACGTGGCCGCCCGTGGTCTGCACATCCCCGACGTGACTCACGTCTTCAACTACGACCTGCCCGACGATGCCGAAGACTATGTCCACCGCATCGGTCGTACCGGCCGCGCCGGCAAAAGCGGTCACTCCATCAGCCTGGCCTGTGAAGACTATGCCTTCAACCTGCCGGCCATCGAGGAGTACATCCACCACCCCATCCCGGTCAGCAAGTATGACCGCGAGGCGCTGCTGGATGACGTCACCGCACCAAAACGGGTGTTCCGCAACCGCCAGCCGGTGAACCGCAACATGCGGGATCGCCAGGGCGGTGGCAACAGCAACAACCGTCGTCGTCCCCCCCGCAAGAACTGAGGGATCGGCCAAGTTGCACAACTCGCCTCTCTATGCCGCCATCGACCTCGGCTCCAACAGCTTTCACATGCTGGTGGTGCGCGAGGTCGCCGGTGCCCTGCGCACCGTCACCAAGGTCAAACGCAAGGTACGCCTCGCCGCCGGCCTCGATGCCGATTTTCGCCTCAACCGTGCCGCCATGGAGCGGGGCTGGGATTGTCTGCGCCTCTTCTCCGAGCAGTTGCAGGACATCCCGTCCGACAATATCCGGGTAGTGGGCACCGCCACCCTGCGCCTGGCCACCAACGTCGACGAATTCATCAGCGAAGCGGAACGGGTGCTCAACCACAGCATCGAGATCATCTCGGGCGAGGAAGAAGCCAAGACCATCTATGAAGGTGTCTCCTGGACGTCGGCAGGGGAAGGCAACCGGCTGGTAATCGACATCGGCGGCGCCAGCACCGAGCTGGTGATCGGCGAGCAGAGCGAAGCCAAGCTGCTCAACAGCCTGCACATGGGCTGCGTCACCTGGCTCAACAACCACTTCGGTGATGGCGAGCTCTCCGAGACGCGCTTCAACCAGGCCATTGCCGCCGCCAAGGCGGTACTGGAGAAAGTGGCTGCGGACTACCGTGTCCTCGGCTGGCGCACCTGCGTCGGCGCCTCCGGCACCGTCCAGGCGCTGCAGGAGATCATGCTGGCCCAGGGCAAGAGCGAGCGGGTCACCCTGCCCAAGTTGCAAGAGCTGATGGGTCAGGCCATCGCCTGCGGCAGAGTCGATCAGTTGCAGCTCGAAGGGCTGGCGGCCGAACGGCTGACCGTGTTCCCCTCCGGTCTCGCCATCCTGATCGCCATCTTCGAGACCCTCGACATCGAGAGCATGACCCTGGCGGGCGGTGCCCTGCGTGAAGGACTCATCTACGGCCTGCTCGGCAACAATCACGACTGTGATGCCCGGGATCGCACCGCCGACAGCCTGATCAGCCGCTACCAGCTGGACAAGGAGCACGCCGAGCGGGTGCGCGACACCGCCATCCAGGCCTTCACCCAGCTGCAGCCGGCCTGGCGCCTCTCCAAGCGCTACGGTCGCCCGATCCTGCGCTATGCGGCCCTGCTGCACGAAATTGGTCTGTGCATCGAGTACAAGAAGGCGCCGCAACACGCCGCTTACATCATCGACAACATCGACATGCCGGGCTTCACCCCGGCCCAGAAGAAGCTGCTGTCGGCCCTGCTGCTCAACCAGCGGGACGACTTCAAGCTGGAGCCGCTGGAGAAACAGGGAGCCGTGACGGCTCGCCAGGCGATCCGGCTGGCCCGCATCCTGCGCATCTCCCTGATCCTCTGCATGCGCCGCACCCAGGGTACAGTGCCCCAGTTCATGCTGCAGGCCGATGAGGATGCCCTGACCCTGACCCTGCCCAGGGGCTGGCTGGACGAGCACTACCTGCGGGCCAGCGAGCTGCGCCTGGAAGTGGAGCGCCAGCAGAAGATGGGCTGGTCCACCCGCCTGCTGGAAGCCTGAACGGGCGCCCTGCGCCCGCTTCGCTTCTTTTCCCGCCCGTTCCGACAATCCCTTTCGCAGCCATCATTGGCGCCATTCAACGCCTTACCGTTGATTTTATTGTACTTTCAACCCAATTCCGGTTCTCCGCTCCCCCTGCCATCTAGCCTGTGCCAGCGGCTCGGCTAGAGTTGAGTTGTCTCTCTCACAGGAACGGAAACCATGAAACATTTACCCCTGATAGCCCTGACTGCCCTGCTGACCGCCTGCGGTGGCGGCAGTGACGACAACAGCCAGCAGAATGCCGAGATGTCCCTGGCCTTCTCCGATGCCCCGGTGGATTCGGTCAGCAAGGTCTGCATCGCCGTCTCCAACATCAGCATCCACCCCGTCTCGGGGAGCGAGCTGGCCTGGACCACCGCCAGCTTCCTGACATCGGCCCAGGACGATGGCTGCACGCCGACGGGAGAGATCATCCCTCTGGACGCCTCAGGCCACCCCCTGTTCACCTATATCGATCTGCTGAAATACCCGGGCTCCAGCAGCCGCCCCCTGCTGGCCAGCCAGAGCGTGGTCCCCGGCGACTACAGCCAGATGCGGCTGCGGATCCTGGATGGCCGGGATGCAGGCAATCAATTCCCGGATGGCACACCCTACTCCTACGTCCTGCAGGATGACAGCGTGATCAAGCCGCTGGAGGTGCCGAGCAACGAGCTCAAGCTGGATGCCTTCACCATAGCCGCCAACGGCCTCAGCGCCTTCACCACAGAGTTCGACCTGCGCCACTCCATGGTGCTGCCGGGCCACGAGGAGCATTACAAGCTCAAGCCCAGAGGGGTGCGACTGGTGAACAACACCGAGGTCGCCACCGTCAGGGGCACGGTGGCGGCAGGGCTTTGCGGCGGCCAGCTCACCGACAAGGCCTTCGTCTACTTCTACGACGAACTGCGCCCTGTGGGAGATGACGCCTATCCCGACATGGCCGACCTCGACAACGGCTTCTACGCCAGCGCCCCCGTCGTTCCCCTGACGGGTGGTGGTTACGGCTACGAGCTGGGCTTCGTCAACCTCGGCAGCTACGACATGGTGCTGGTCTGCAACGGCGACGAGGATGATCCCGAGCTGGCCAACGACCCGCTGCAGCTGGAGCAGGTGCTGAAGGCGCAGCCGGTGACGGCCCCGACCACCAGCATCAATTTCCAGTGACGGGCCTGGGGCCGAGGTAGGAGAAGCACCATGACAGGGTATCAACCCATCAGTTGCGACCTCTACGACTGGCTCGAGATCGCCGCCCGCTGGCAGCTGCCGGTCACCCTCACCGGTCGGGACGGCCGCCTGTGGGCAGACAGGATCCGCACCATCGAGGCCAGAGAAGGCGTCGAGTACCTGCTATTGCAAGGCGGCGAGCGCCTCAGCCTGGCGGATCTGGCGAGTCTGGAGCTGCTCTGGCAGGGGGAAGAGAAGCGGATCCGCTTCTAGCCGCCGAGTGCGAACAACGAAAGAGGGCCCGCGCTGCGGGCCCTCTTGCTATCTGACACCTTGACTCAAGCGCGCTCGATTCAGCCTGCCGCCAGCGCCGCCATCACATAGACGTCGAAGCGGTTGCTCTTGGTCTCGATGGCCATGCTCGGCTTCTGCTCGTTGAGCCAGCCCGCGTAGTCCGGCCGCTTCACCACCACCCGTTTCTCCGCCATCCTGAGCGCCGCCGGCAGCAAGGCGTCGGCGTCCAGATCGGCCCCCACCAGGGACTGGAACACCCGCATCTCTTTTTTCACCAGCGCCGACTTCTGCTTGTGGGGGAACATGGGATCCAGGTAGATGACCTCGGGCCGTTCGGTCAGCGCCAGCAGGGTCTCCACCGCCGGCCCGTGCAGCAGCTGCATCCGCTCGCGCACCCAGGGGCCTATCTCGGGATCCTGGCCCGCCCGCGCCAGGCCGTCCTGCAGCAGGGCCGCCACCACGGGGCTGCGCTCGATCAGGGTCACCCTGCAGCCGAGGGAGGCGAGCACGAAGGCGTCACGGCCGAGCCCGGCGGTGGCGTCCACCACGGTCGGCATGGCCCCCGACTTCAGCCCCACCGCCTTGGCGATGGACTGGCCGCGACCACCGCCGAACTTGCGGCGATGGGCCACCGCCCCTTCGATGAAGTCCACATAGACGGCCCCCAGCTTGGGCTCGTCCAGCTTGCGCAGCTCCAGCCGTGCCTCGGTCAGCACCAGCGCGAAGGGGGCCGGAAACTCCACCCCGGCCAGCCGCAGCCGCAGGGCGTCGAGCTCGCCATCGCGGGCGGGGACTTCACTGAAAACCTGAATATGGGGCATAACACGGACTCATCACGGCGCAGGAGCCGGCATGATAGCAGAAGCGGGAGATCAGCTCACCGTGGTCAGGTTCATCCCCTGACGGTTGAGGCCCAGGTACTCCACCAGATCGTCATAGGGCAGCGGACGGCTGAGCAGGTAGCCCTGGGTGAAGGCACAGCCCTTCAGGCAGAGGAAGTTCAGCTGCTCCCGGGTCTCCACCCCTTCGATCACCACCTGCATGCCGAGGTTGTGCACTATGTTGATGATGCCGTCGAGCAGCAGCCTGTCCTGCTCGTTGAAGGGGATGTGGCGCACGAAGGAGCGGTCGATCTTCACCAGATCCACCGGGAAGGTGCGCAGGTAGTTGAGGGCCGAGTAGCCGGTGCCGAAGTCGTCGATGGCCAGCTTGCAGCCCGCCTCGCGCAGGGCATCGATCCGCACCCTGTGCTGATCGCTGGTCTCCATCAGCAGGGACTCGGTGATTTCGATGATGATGTCCGCCGGGTCCAGGTTGAAGTGACGGATCACCCTGAGCCACTCGTTGGCCTCCGGGTCTATGGTCTGGAACTCCAGGGTGGAGCGGTTGATGGACATCTGCAGATCCGGGAAGCCGGACTGCTGCAATCTGGCCAGATCCCGGCAAGACTGCCACAGCACCAGGGCACCCAGCCCCTGGATGAGCCCCGCCTCTTCCGCCAGCGGGATGAAATCCGCCGGTGAGACCTGACCCCAGTGGGGGTGATACCAGCGCACCAGGGCCTCCAGCTTGGCGACCCGGCCGCTGCGGTTGTCCCAGATGGGCTGGTAGGCCATGGTCAGCTGGCCCAGCTTGATGGCCTCCGCCAGATCGTGCTGCATCTGGTGGCGCTGGCTCACCTCTTCCCGCATGGAGGCGTTGTAGGTGCCGAGGGGGCGTCCCTGGCGCTTGGCGACGAACAGGGCCTGCTCGGCATTGCGCAAGAGCTCGTCGCTGTCGCCGCCGTCATTGGGACAGAGGGTGATCCCCAGGGTGGCGGTCACATAGAGGTGCTGGTTGGCCAGCATGAAGGGACGGGCAAAACCGCCGATCACCTGCTTGGCAAACACCTCGGCCTGACGGCGGTTGACGATGCCGGGCACCAGGAAGGCAAACTCGTCGCCGCCGATGCGGGCCACTAGGTCCTCGGTGCGCACCCGGCTCACCAGCCGATCCGATACTTCCCGCAGCAGGGCGTCGCCCACATGGTGATCCATGCTGTTGTTGACCGCCTTGAAGTTGTTGAGGTCGAGCACCATGAGGGCGAAGCGCTCCCCCCGCTCGCAGAAGCGGGCCAGACAGCGACCGAACAGCCAGCGGTTGGGCAGGCCGGTGAGGTTGTCGTAGTTGGCCTGGGCGGCGATCTTCTGCTCCGCCAGCTTGGTCTGGGAAAGATCGCTGAAGATGGCGATGTACTGACTGATCTTGCCCCCTTCCCGCACGGCGCTGATCATCAGCTGCTGGGGATAGAGCTTGCCGTTCTTGCGCTTGTTCCACACCTCCCCACGCCAGATCCCCACCCGCTCCAGGGCATGGTACATGTCCGCATAGAAGGTCTGATCGTGCAGTCCGGACTTGAGCATGCTGGGCCGCTGGCCACACGCCTCCTCCTCGCTGTAACCGGTGATCTTCTCGAAGGCCGGATTGACCGAGATGATGCGACTGTCGGCATCGCACACCAGAATGGCTTCGGAGAGGTTGTCATAGACCCGGTGGGAGAGCTTGAGCTGCTCCGCATGGCGCCTGATGGGATCGATGTTCTCCAGCACCACCATGAGATAGTCGGGGTGCATCTGCTCGTTGCGGATCAGGGTCACCGTCACCCGTCCCCACAGGACGGTCCCATCCCGATGGAGATAACGCTTCTCCTGGGTAAACGCGGGACGCTCCCCCCGCTTGAGGGCGTCGTAGAGCGCAATGCTGGTCTGCCAGTCGTCCGGATGGTTGATTTCGGCGACGGTGAGCTGTTGCAGCTCCTCCTGGCTGTAGCCGAGCATCTTCTCGATGGCCGGGTTCGCCCAGAGGATCTTGCCGCCCAGATCCACCTTGCCGATGCCCACGGGCGCATGGGACATCATGGTGTCCAGGAAGTGGTGATGTTCCGGTTGCGCCGGCTGCTCCTGGCTCTGGCGCTGCTGATACATCAGCGCCAGTTCACGACCGGCGAGCGGGGCCAGCAGACGCAGCAGGCCCACTATCTTCTCCATTCTCGGCATGGCCCGCTTGAACATGACGCTGCACAGGCCGATGGTCTCTCCCTCGGCGTTCTTGAGCGCGACGCCGGCATAGGCTCTCACCTCGCAGCGCTCCAGCACGGCGGCGTGGGGGAACAGCTGGCGGGTGCGATCACTGAACCAGGCTTCACCCTGTTGCATGGCGATCTCCCCCGGAGTGTCGGCGAGGGGGAAGCTGTAGGAGTTGATGTCGAGGGAGGCGGGATAGGCGGCATGCACGGTAAAGAACAGACCCGCCTGATCCTTGCCGGACACCAGGACGAAGTCAGCCCCCACCGCGTTGGCGATTTCACTCACAAAGGCATCAAAATATCCCTGACCACTCGAATGAGACAGGCTGGAGATGATTTGATAGACAGACTCGAGTGCTCGCCTCATGGCAAGGTTCTTTCTCTCCCTGGAAGGTAGAACCCGACTCTACTGAAGAGGCGGGGACAGTGCAAACATGCACTCCGCAAGATATTAAAAAGGCTTGGAAAAAGGGACCAAAAGGTCCCTTTTTCTATCAAAAATCACGTTTCGATCCCACTATGCCGCAAATGTGTACCTGCTTGAAGCTCCCGCAGTGGCGCGGCAGCTCATCCAATCGAGGCTCACTGTGGCGGCGGGACCTCACGCGGCGATACCGCTGTGACGCAGCAGCGCATCCACCTGGGGCTCCCGGCCACGGAAGGCACGGAACAGCTCCATCGGCTCCCTGGAGCCGCCCTTTTCCAGAATGTTCTTCAGGAAGGAGTGGCCCGTGGCCGGGTTGAAGATCCCCTCCTCCTCGAAGCGGGAGAAGGCGTCGGCAGAGAGTACCTCGGCCCACTTGTAGCTGTAGTAGCCCGCCGCGTAGCCGCCCGCGAAGATGTGGGAGAAGCTGTGCTGGAAGCGGTTGAACGCCGGAGGCGTCATCACGGCGACCTGGCTGCGCACCTCATCCAGCAGCGCAGGGATCTGATCCGCTCTGGTCGGGTCAAAGGTCTGGTGCAGACGGAAGTCGAACAGGGCGAACTCCAGCTGGCGCAGCATCTGCATCGCCGCCTGGAAGTTGCGGGCGGTCAGCATCTTCTCCAGCAGATCGGCGGGCAGCGGCTCCCCGGTCTCGTAATGGCCGGAGATGAAGGCCAGCGCCTCGGATTCCCAGCACCAGTTCTCGAGGAACTGGCTCGGCAGCTCCACCGCATCCCAGGCCACGCCGTTGATGCCAGCCACGCCAGCCACATCGATGCGGGTCAGCATGTGGTGAATGCCGTGGCCGAACTCGTGGAACAGGGTGACCACTTCGTTGTGGGTAAACAGGGCCGGCTTGCCGTCCACCGGGCCGTTGAAGTTGCAGGTCAGGTAGGCCACCGGCTTTTGCAGGGAGCCGTCCTGACGGTAGCGGCGACCCAGGCAGACATCCATCCAGGCGCCGCCCTGCTTGTGCTCGCGGGCATAGAGATCCAGGTAGAAGCTGCCGCGCAGCTCGTCATCGGCGTCAAAGATGTCGTAGAAGCGCACATCCGGGTGCCAGGTGTCGATGCCGAGACGCTCGCGTACCTTCATGCCGAACACCCGCTTGACCACCTCGAACAGCCCCTTCACGACCCGGCCGGCGGGGAAATAAGGACGCAACTGCTCATCAGAGACCGAAAACTTGTGCTGTTTGAGCTTTTCTGCGTAATAGGCAAGATCCCAGGCCGCCAGTTCGTCCTGACCGTGCTGCTCGGCGGCAAAGGCGCGGATCTCCTCCAGCTCCGCCTTGCCTTGGGGCAGGGACTTGGCAGCCAGGTCGGTGAGGAACTCCACCACCTGCTCCGGCTTGTCCGCCATCTTGGTCGCGAGGGAGAGCTCGGCATAGTTGGCAAAGCCCAGCAGTCGGGCCAGCTCCCGGCGCAGGGTGAGCAACTCGGTCATGATGGCGGAGTTGTCCCACTTGCCAGCGTTGGGGCCCTGGTCGGAGGCGCGGGTGGTGAAGGCCTCATACAGCTCGGCACGCAGGGCGCGGCTGTCGGCATACATCATCACCGGCAGGTAGGAGGGGATGTCCAGGGTGAACAGCCACCCCTCCTTGCCCTTGAGTTCGGCCATCTGGCGCGCGGCAGCCTGGGCGCTCGCGGGCAGACCAGCCAGCTCGGCCTCGTCGGTCACCAGCTTGTGCCAGCCCTGGGTCGCGTCCAGCACGTTGTTGCTGAAACGGGAGGCGAGCTCCGAGAGGCGGGCCTGGATCTCGCCGTAACGCTGCTGCGCCTCGGCAGGCAGACCGATGCCGGAGAGGCGGAAATCGCGCAGGGTGTTCAGGATCTCCTTGCGCTGGGCATCATCCAGCCGGGGGAAGTCATCGCTCTCGGAGAGGGCCAGATAGGCTTGATAGAGCCCTTCATGCTGACCGACATAGGTCTGGAATTCGGAAAGCAGCGGCAGGCAGGCATCGTGAGCCGCCCGCAGCGCCTCGCTGTTCTGCACGGCGTTGAGGTGGCTGATGGGGGACCAGATCCGGGAGAGGCGGTCGTTGACCTCTTCCAGCGGGGCGATCAGGCTGTCCCAGGTGTGAGGCTCCTTCTGGGCCAGCACATCCTCAATCTTCTGTTTGCAATCGGCGATGGCCTGCGTCACGGCAGGTTGCACCTGATCGGGCTGGATCTGGCTGAAGGGAGGCAGCGAGTCCATTGTCAGCAAAGGGTTAGTCATCTGCGGTACCTCTAAATGCTCTGCAGCCCCTGCCGTCCAGAAGCCTGCTTGGACCATCTAAGATGTAGGCAGAAACCCCATTTATCAAGCCTTTGCCGCCAAGAGACGGGCTTGTTGCCCACTTTTTCAGGCATTTTGTTCATAAAACCAGCACTTCATCTGCCAGAGACGACAATGCCGGCCCGAGGGCCGGCATTGTGAGGGCATGGACACTCCCCGCCTCAGCGTCGGGCGTCCTCTTTCAACCACTGGGCGACCCGCTTGGCGAAGTAGGTGAGGATGCCATCGGCCCCGGCCCGCTTGAAGCAGAGCAGGGATTCCATCACGCACTCTTTCTCCTTGAGCCAGCCATTCTGGATCGCCGCCATGTGCATGGCGTACTCGCCGCTCACCTGATAGGCGAAGGTCGGCACGCCGAACTGATCCTTCACCCGGCGGATGATGTCCAGGTAGGGCATGCCCGGCTTGACCATCACGCTGTCCGCCCCTTCGGCGATGTCGAGGGCCACCTCGTGCAGGGCTTCGTTGCCGTTGGCCGGGTCCATCTGGTAGGTGGCCTTGTTGCTCTTGCCGAGGTTGGCGGCGGAGCCCACCGCATCGCGGAACGGGCCGTAGTAGTGGGAGGCGTACTTGGCGGAGTAGGCCATGATCTGCACGTTGACGAAGCCATTCTCCTCCAGCGCCGCGCGGATGGCACCGATGCGGCCGTCCATCATGTCGGACGGTGCCACCATGTCGGCCCCGGCGGCGGCATGGGAGAGCGCCTGCTTCACCAGGATCTCGGTGGTGATGTCGTTCTGCACATAGCCTTCGTCATCGATGATGCCGTCCTGGCCATGGGTGGTGAAGGGGTCGAGCGCCACATCGGTGATGACCCCGAGCTCCGGGAAGCGAGCCTTGAGGGCACGGGTCGCCCGCTGGGCCAGGGCATCCGGGTTGTAAGCCTCTTCCGCCATCAGACTCTTTCTCTCCAGCGGCGTCACCGGGAACAGGGCCACCGCCGGCACACCCAGGGCCACCAGTTCGGCGGCCTCTTCGAGCAGCAGATCGATGGAGAGCCTGTCCACCCCCGGCATGGAGGCAACGGCCTCTCGCTGACCCTCCCCCTCCAGCACGAACACGGGATAGATGAGATCGTCGACGGTCAGTACGTTCTCTCGCACCAGGCGGCGGCTGAAGTCATGTTTGCGCACCCGGCGCAGGCGACGGCCCGGGAAGGCCCCCGGAAGAGTTGTGGCCATGAATCACTCCAAAAGCGGAAGTTGGAAGAATGCGGCGGAGGTGGCCCGGGTATGGGCCAGCAAGGCCTCGGGCGCTTCACCACGGCAGGCCGCCACCACCTGGGCGATGTGCGGCAAAAAAGCGGGTTCGTTGCGTTTGGGCCTGGGTTTCAGATCCCGCGGCACCAGGTAGGGGGCGTCCGTCTCTATCATCAGGCGACCCGCCGGAATGCGGGCCACCTGCTCGCGCAGCAGCTGGCCACGGCGCTCGTCACAGAGCCAGCCGGTCACCCCGATATGCAGCCCCAGCGCCAGGCACTCGTCCAGCTCGGCGTCGGAGCCGGTGAAGCAGTGCAACACGGCCCCCGGCAGGCGGGGCAACCAGGGGCGCAGGATCTCGACGAATTTGTCATGGGCATCGCGGCAGTGGAGAAACACCGGCATACCGAGCTCGGCGGCGAGCGCCAGCTGGGCGTCAAACACCGCGTCCTGCACCGGACGGGGGGAGAAGTCCCGGTTGTAGTCGAGACCGCACTCGCCGATGGCCACCACCTGGGGCAGGGCCGCCAGTTCCCGCAAGGCGGGCAGGGTCGCCTCATCGACGCTTTTGGCATCGTGGGGGTGCACCCCGGCGGTGGAGAAGCAGTAGCCCGGCCACTGGGTGGCCAGCTCGGCACTGGCCTGGCTGCCGGCCAGATCCGTGCCGGTCAGGATCAGGGCTTCCACCCCGGCGGCGCGCGCGCGTTCCACCAGGTCGGCTTGTTCGCCTGCGAACTGGCTGCTGGTCAGGTTCAAACCGATGTCGATCATGGAGTCAGGGGTTCCGGACAAACGAGGTGCATATCAGGCATTTGAAAACCATCTACTCAATGGGGCCTTACCATACGCCTCGAACGGATGCATGAAAAGAGGAAGGGAGCCTCAGCTCCCCTCTTCCGTTTGTTGCTGCTCTTCGTCCTCTTTCTTCACGTAGAAGCGGGCGAAGAACAGACCTATCTCCCACAGGCCCCACATGGGGATCGCGAGCAGGGTCTGGGAGAAGACATCGGGCGGCGTCAGCAACATACCGACCACGAAGACCCCGACGATGACGTAAGGGCGCTTCTCCTTCAGGCTCCTGGGGGTGGTCACCCCGGTCCAGCAGAGCAGTATGGTGGCCACCGGGATCTCGAACGCCACCCCGAACGCGAAGAACAGGGTCAGCACGAAGTCCAGGTAGCTGGCGATGTCGGTCGCCACCGTCACCCCGGCGGGGGCGGTACTGGTGAAGAAGCCGAACACCAGGGGGAACACCACGTAGTAGGCGAACGCCATCCCCGCATAGAACAGCACGGCGCTGGAGGCCACCAGGGGCAGGATCAGCCGCCGTTCGTGCTGGTACAGACCGGGTGCGATGAAAGCCCAGGCCTGATAGAGCAGATAGGGGATCGCCACGAAGAAGGAGACCACCAGGGTCAGCTTGATGGGCGTGATGAAGGGTGTCGCCACATCCGTCGCTATCATGCTGGTGCCTGCCGGCAACTGGCTGAGCAGCGGCTGGGCCACGAAGTCGTAGATGTTGTTGGAGAAGTAGATGAGCGCGATGAACACCAGCAGGATGGCGGAGATCGCGCGCAGCAGACGGGTTCTCAGCTCCACCAGATGGCTGATGAGGGGTTGTTCTGCCTGACTCATGGCTTACCCTCCCCTTTGGCTGCGGACTCGCTGGCGGGCACAGGCTCGCTCTCTCGCTGACTGTTGACCGGCGGAACCTCTGGGGTGGGCGTCGGGGCCGCCACCGGAGTAGCTGGCTCAGCCTGGGCGGGCTCCCGAGGCGGGCGGATCTCGTTCTCCCCCTGATAGGGACGATTCACCGACTGGGCGGCCGCTTTCAACTGCTCGATGGACTCCTGCAGCTCGGGGCTCAGGTTGTTCATCTGCAACCGTTCGGCCTTCTTCAGATCGTTGTGCAGATCCTGCAACTTGAGCTCCTGTTCCAGCTCGGCCTTGACCGAGTTGGCGGTGCTGCGGATCAGCCTTATCCAGTGGCTGGCGGTGCGGATCGCGACCGGCAACCGCTCGGGACCCAGCACCACCAGGGCGACGACGCCGATGACGACCAGTTCCCAAAAACCGATGTCGAACATGGCTTAGGCCTGATCTTTGTCTTTCTGCTTGGCGGCTTCGGCGTTGCTGGCCGTCTCGTTCAACTGCTTGGTCGGAAACTCGGCATCTTTCTGCTCGGGTTTGGTGTCGGCCGGCTCATCGGAGAGCGCCTTCTTGAACCCCTTGACCGCCGCGCCCAGATCGCCGCCGATACCGCGCAATTTCTTGGTGCCGAACAACAGCACGACGATGACTGCGATGATCAACAACTGCCAAATACTGATACCACCCATGACTTTCTCTCCGGATAGGCGCCCGATGGCGCAGGTTATTTAATGGGAACGGGTTCGCAACCAACCCAGCAGCCAGCATAACCCGGCGCCGGCGAGGCTGATTTGTCCCCACTCAATGTGTTGTTTCTGGGTCAGCAAGAATACACCCGCGAGCAGCAGGCTGGCTCCAACCCCTAAGAGGTAGCGGGCCTGCCCCTGACGGCGACTGTGGCGACGGAAATCGGCAAACATCTGGTCGAAGTGGTGCTGCTGATGGCGGGCCTGACGCAGGGTCTCATAGACCAGCTCCGGCAGCTCCGGCAGTTTCTCCGCCCAGAACGGCGCCTTCTCCTTGATGGCATTCCACACCGCCTTGGGGCCGACCTGCTCGTGCATCCAGTTTTCCAGATAGGGCTTGGCGGTCTGCCACAAATCCAGCTGGGGATAGAGCTGGCGACCCAGCCCTTCCACATAGAGCAGGGTCTTTTGCAGCAGCACCAGCTGCGGCTGCACCTGCATGTTGAAGCGACGGGCGGTGTTGAACAGATTGAGCAGCACGTGGCCGAAGGAGATCTCGGAGAGCGGTTTCTCGAAGATGGGCTCCAGCACGGTGCGGATGGCGAACTCGAACTCGTCCACCTTGGTATCGGGCGGTACCCAGCCTGACTCTACGTGCAGCTCGGCCACACGGCGGTAGTCGCGGTTGAAGAAGGCGAGGAAGTTCTCCGCCAGGTAGCGCTTGTCTTCCCGGTTGAGGGTGCCGACGATGCCGCAGTCGATGCCGATCCAGAGCGGATTCTCGGGGTGTTCGAAAGAGACGAAGATGTTGCCCGGGTGCATGTCGGCGTGGAAGAAGCTGTCACGGAACACCTGGGTGAAGAACACTTCCACTCCGCGCTCGGCCAGCAACTTCATGTTGGTGCCGTTGGCTTCCAGCGCGGCAATGTCGGAGACCGGAATGCCGTAGATACGCTCCATCACCAGCACCTGCTCACGGCAATGGTCCGTGAACACCTCGGGCACATAGAGCGCCTCGGAACCGGTGAAGTTGCGGCGCAGCTGGATGGCGTTGGCCGCTTCGCGCATCAGGTTGAGCTCGTCGAGTATGGTCTTGCGATACTCCTCCACCACCTCGACGGGGCGCAGTCGTCCGCTCTGGGGCACGAAACGGGCCACCAGACGGGCCAGGGCCTGCATCAGGCGCAGGTCGGCCTCGATGACCGGCTCGATATCGGGACGGATCACCTTGATGACGATCTCGCGGCCGTTCTCCTTCAACCGGGCGGTGTGCACCTGGGCGATGGAGGCGGATGCCAGCGGCGTCTCGTCGAAGTCATCGAACAGGGTCTCGACGGGGCAACCCAGGCTCTCTTCTATCTGGCGACGGGCGGCCTGACCACAGAAGGGAGGCACCCTGTCCTGCAGCAGGGCCAGCTCTTCGGCAATGTCGGGGGGCAGCAGGTCTCGGCGGGTCGAGAGCATCTGGCCGAACTTGATGAAGATGGGGCCCAGGGCCTCGAAGGCGAGGCGAATGCGGGCGCCACGGCTCATGCCTTGTTGCTTGTTCTTGAGCCAGAACAGACTGCGACGGGCCAGACGGCCAGGCCAGGGCTGATAACGGGCGGGCACCAGCTCGTCGATGCCCTGTTCCAGCAGGATGCTGACGATGCGATAGAGGCGTTTGAACTCCTTCGGGGTCATCAGCTCACCTGCTGTTCGAGGCGGGCAAGCCGCAACTCGATCGCCTTCATCTGTTGGGCCAGCTCTTCGACATCGTCATTGAAGCTCGCCACTTCCAGCGGACCCGGGGCAAGCCTAGCCTCCTCGGTCAAATACTCGGCCACTTGACGCTGGGAACGGCACAACTCTCGCCCCACAAAACGGCGAGCCTGACGGGCACCACTGCACAGGGTGTGGGCCACCACGTCGCCGGTGTAGCGGGACAGCTCCTCTTCCCAGTCGATATCGAGCTCGCCAAGCAGGGCGCTGAATGCCTGCACCAGCTGGGGGTCACCGCTCAGGTCCAGCTTCTCCTCGCGGATGTAGCGGGTCAGGGCGGAAGGCTCCTTGAGCAGGCCGAGGGCGGTCAGGGAGAGACTCAGCACCGCATCCGCCTCCCCTTCAAACCTGGCCAGCACATCCAGACGGCGCTCCGAGAAGACAAACCAGAGCGGCTTGAGCTCGCGCAGCTCCAGTTTGAGTACCTTGCCCGTCAGCTTGCGCAACCGCTCCGGGCTCTGTTTGTCCAGGGCCAGCAACTGGTTGAGGCTGGTTTCGATCACCGCGGTGACCATGGCATCCATCGGCATAGGCGACCTTAAAACTTGTAACCGCGGTGCAGGGCGACCACGCCCTGGGTCAGGTTGTAGAACTCAACCTGTTCGAACCCGACATTCTCCATCATGCCTGCCAGGGTCTGCTGATCCGGGTGCATGCGGATGGATTCCGCCAGGTATTTGTAACTTTCGCTGTCATTCGCGACGATTTCGCCCATTTTCGGCAGCAATTTGAAGGAGTAGAGATCATACAGCTTGGCGATCACTTCGCTCACCGGTTTGGAGAACTCCAGCACCAGCAGGCGGCCACCCGGCTTGAGCACCCGGAACATGGAGGCAAGTGCCTTGTCCTTGTCGGTGACGTTGCGCAGGCCGAAGCCGATGGTGATGACGTCGAAATGGTTGTCAGGGAAGGGGAGCGCCTCGGCATTGGCCTGTACGTAGGAGACGTTGTTGGCCACCCCCAGGTTGCGCAGTTTGTCGCGGCCCACTTTCAGCATGGAGTCGTTGATGTCCGCCAGGACCACCTGACCGGTCTCACCCACGATGCGGGAGAACTTGGCGGTCAGATCCCCTGTACCGCCAGCCAGATCCAGCACCTTCTGTCCTTTGCGGACACCGGAGCAGTCGATGGTAAAGCGCTTCCAGAGGCGATGGATGCCGAACGACATCAGATCGTTCATCAGATCATACTTGGCCGCTACCGAATGAAAGACACCGGCGACCAGGGTTTCCTTCTCGGTCGCTGCCACGGTTTTATAGCCAAAATGCGTAGTAGTAGTCTGTTCCGACATCCCTCAAATACCCATAGAGCAAAGAATGGCCGCCAGTTTACCAGAGCCGATGGCGTGCGGACACCTCAAACCCGGCTTGCGACCAACTGCATCCCCAGCACGACCATGGCCAGACAGAGGAACAGATTGAGACCGATATTGAGCAGCGCCTTCAGATAGGCCCCTTGCTGGGCCAGCACGACCGTATCGAGGGCAAAGGAGGAGAAGGTGGTCAGGGCGCCGAGGATACCCACCATCAGCAATGGCTTCATCGGGTGTTCCACCACGTGACCATGGCTGATCAGGGCATAGGCAATCCCCATGATGAAGGAACCGACCACGTTGACCACCAGGGTGCCATAGGGAAAGTGGCGTCCCAGCAGCCAGGCCATCAGCTCGGCGATGCCAAAACGCAGGCAGGCACCGAAGGCGCCTCCGGCAGCGACAAATAACCAGGTTTGCATCAAGCAGTCTCCAAGAGTGTCAGGTTGGCATTATGCAAAATGTCGGCAGCAGGGGACAGCCGGGCAATTAATCGACCCTGCTAGACCCTAGCGGCGAAAGTCTACCCGTTCTGGATTCACAAGGTGGAGGGTCGTCTCGGCCGGGCGAGTATCGGCGATGACTCTGCCATGGCGGATGGAATAACGTACCGGCACCTGGCGGCGCACCGCATCGAAACCATTCTCTGCAGGAAGGATCAGCAGGTTGGCGGGCTTGCCCACCTCGATGCCGTAGCGATCCTGCGCGTTCAGGGTGCGGGCGCTGTGGCTGCCGATCAGCTTGAGGCTGTCATTGATCTGCTCGTAGCCCATGATCTGGCAGACATGCAGCCCCATGTGCAGCACCTGCAACATGTTGGCCGTGCCCATGGGATACCAGGGATCGAACACGTCGTCATGACCGAAACAGACGTTGATGTTCGCCTCCAGCATCTCCTTCACCCGGGTGATGCCACGACGCTTGGGATAGCTGTCGAAGCGCCCCTGCAGGTGAATGTTCACCAGCGGATTGGCGACGAAGTTGATGTCCGCCATCCTGAGCAGCCGGAACAGCCGCGAGGCATAGGCTCCGTTGTAGGAGTGCATGGCGGTGGTGTGGCTGGCGGTCACCCGATGGCCAATACCGCGCTCGTAGGCCAGGGTTGCCAGCGTCTCGATAAAACGGGACTGTTCGTCATCGATTTCGTCGCAATGCACATCCACCAGAACCTGATATTTCTCTGCAAGATCGAAGACGTAGTGCAGACTTTCGACCCCGTACTCCCGGGTAAACTCGAAATGGGGGATGGCGCCTATCACGTCGGCGCCCAGTTTGAGAGCCTCTTCAAGTAACGCCTTGCCGTTGGGGTAGGAGAGGATCCCCTCCTGTGGGAAGGCCACTATCTGCAGCTCCACCCACTCCTTCATCTCCTCCCGCACCTCCAGCATCGCCTTCAGGGCGACCAGATTGGGATCGGAGACATCCACATGGGTGCGGACGAATTGGATGCCGTTGGCGATCTGCCACTTCAACGTCTGGATGGCCCGCAGCTTCACATCCTCGCGGGTCAGCAGTGCCTTGCGCTCCGCCCAGCGCTCGATCCCCTCGAACAGGGTGCCGGAGAGGTTCCAGCTCGGCTCGCCAGCCGTCTGGGTGGTATCAAGATGGATGTGAGGCTCGATAAAGGGGGCGATGGCGAGACCCTCCTCACCATCAAGCTCATGGGCTGCGAGCAGAGGGGTGCTCATGGGCTCGATGGCCCGGATCACGCCTCCCTGACAGAGGATTTGCCACATCCCTTCCCTGCCCGCCAGACGCACATTCCTAATCAGCATGTTCTTTCCCCTTCGAAAGCGTAGTTGTCTTTGCCAATCCACAACTTAGCCCGGATCCCTTTAAGAGAGAAGCGGCGCCCGGAAAGCATACGGGATAGAAAGGGAAGATATCTCAACAACAAGAAGGTGCGACATTGCAGGACTGCAATTTGCGATGGATGGCTGAAAGGCAGATACAAAAAAGCCTCCCGATTGGGAGGCTTTCTTATTTAATGGTGCTGATACCCAGAATCGAACTGGGGACCTCATCCTTACCAAGGATGCGCTCTACCGACTGAGCCATATCAGCACACTAACCGGTAAAGACCACGCTCAATGCGTAATCTAAAATTGGGTGCCTGGCAGTGTCCTACTCTCGCATGGCGAATGCCACACTACCATCGGCGCTACAGCGTTTCACTTCTG
>NZ_JAPCIQ010000056.1:0-27333 GCF_027707405.1 Aeromonas sp. QDB68
GGCGTGCATCGAGAAGACAGATTATCCCATCCCGGCAGAACTGATGCCGTCAACCCCGTCCTGGTGAATAGATACCCCTGCTCTGGGTCGAGCACCCCGAATACGTGCTGCTGGTGGCGGGCGCCGCCATGGCCGGGGTCATCTCGGCCCCGCTGATGCGCTACCTTGGCAAGCTGTTCCTGGCGCTCGATGCCCTGGGGCTCGTGGTCTTCTCCATCTTCGGGGCTGCCCGGGCGCTCGAGATGGGCCACGGGGCCGGCATCGCCTGCATCATGGCCGTGGTGACCGGCGTGTTCGGGGGGGTACTGCGGGACTTGCTGTGCCAGCGTATCCCGCTGGTGTTCAAGCGCGAGCTCTATGCCACCGTCTCGCTGATCACCGCCGCGCTCTACTGCTTTGCGCTGCACCATGGGCTGCCCAACGACTGGGCCGCTTTCGGTGCCATCGGCATCGGTTTCGTGCTGCGGCTCCTGGCGGTACGCTTCAAATGGGGACTGCCCACCTTCAACTATCAGTACGCCACCCATTGAACACGCCAGTTCCTGGCCATATCGCACGGATAACGAGCAACAAAAAAGCGCCATACGGCGCTTTTTTGTTGGGCATCGGCAAATCGGCAAGAGAGTAAAAGGTCAGTTGATCCCTTCCGAGCTGAAGAAGGTCGCCTTGTCGGCGATGAAACGCACCTTGATGTTCTTGCCTTCCCCTCCCCAGACACAGCTCGTGGTGCCGAGAGCATCGTCGCAACGCTCGGCCTTGCCGAGGATGGCGCTCGCTTCGGCATAGCTCATCCCGACTTTCAGCTTGTCGTAGCTCTCGCGGTTGAGCTTGCCGCAACCAGTCAACAACAGGGCGATGAGCCCCCCGATCACAATCTGCTTCATCTTTCTCTCCTCTGGCTGGAGTCCAGAGCCTAGCAGCTTGGTCCCCCTCAATGCCAGCGGCAAAAAGACACAATCGGCACTCAACCCTTGAGGAAATCCCGACTCACCAGCTACGAACGGGGCCTGTGTCCAGGTGCACGAAGTTGTCGGAAGGGTAATAACCCACACCGCCCACCTTGAGGTTCAGGGCGGCCTTGCGCAGGTGCGCCAGCTGCACGCCGGGGATGCGCACGTCAACCGCCTGCCCCAGGGTGTGGTAGCTGTGCTTGGCAACACCGCGACTCTTGCGCCGCTTCTGCTGATTGGTGGTCGGGGAGCGATAACCCGAGATGAGCTGGATTTCGCCGTGGCGCCCCAGCTTGTGTTGCAGCAGAAAGAGCTGATCGAACAGCTTTCTGTCGATGTTGAACACTTCGTTGCGACGGTAGTCACGGAAAATATGGTTGAGCTCCGCCAACCCGTCACTCAGATAGTGGCCATCTTCCCAATAACTGGCGCGTACCCGCTCGCCGGTATTGAGGTTGAAGAAACTCAGTTCCCGTCCCGAAGTGCTGCGGCTCGCAAGCGCAGGGAACGACAGCAGGCTGGTCCCCATCAGGCAACCCGCCCCCAGCAGCAGACGGCGTCGGCTTATCTCTTGTCCCAGCATCCGTTGTCCGTCCATCTCATGGTGAAGTCACACAGGTGAATGAATTTGATACAAGGGCCGAAACTACCTGCCAGAAAAAGCGCTGTCAAACCCCATTCACCCATGAAAAAGCCCGGCACGGGCCGGGCTTGTCACTCTGTGGCGAGGATCACAGCAAGCGGCTTTGATAGCTGACTCTGTCGAATCCGTAGATATCGTTGCGCAGTTGCTGACGTCCCTCTTCATCAATCCAGCTGCTCCAGTAGACGGTAAACACCGGGATAGGGTTGCTCAGGGGCAGCCACTTGGTCTGGGTCTCTTTCAGGATGCTGGCTACCTTGTCCGGCTGATAGCGGGAGTCCGCCAGCAGCAGCTCTGCCAGATCGTCGGCGTGTTCCACCCGGATGCAACCCGAGCTGAAGGCACGGGCCCCCTGCTCGAACAGCGCCTTGCGCGGGGTGGAGTGGAGATAGATGGCATCGTTGTTAGGCAGATAGAACTTGTAGCGACCCAGGGCATTGTGATCCCCCGGCTTTTGCCGCAACCGGTAAGGGAAACCGGAGGCCAGCGCATGGTGCCAGCCATCTTCGCTGAACTGCACCGGATTGCCCTCGCCGTCGATCACCTCGAACTGTTCGCGATCCAGGTAGGCAGGATCGCGCCCGAGCTTGGGCAGAATGTCCTTGCTCAGGATGGAGCGCGGCACGTGCCAGGCCGGGTTCAGCACGATGGAGCGGATCTCGCTGGCGAGGATGGGGGTTGCCCGCTGCTCCTTGCCGACGATGACCCGACTAGTGAAGACCTCGCTGCCCGACTCCACCACGCTCAGGCGGTAGTCCGGAATGTTGACCAGCACATAGCGACCGGCAAGGTGATCCACCAGATCACGGCGCCACAGGTTGCGAACCAGCAGGCTGGCGCGCACCTCGGGGCCGGTATTGAGCCAGCTGCGGGTCTGACGGCCGATGATGCCGTCGGCGGTCAGGCCGTGGCGGCGCTGGAACTGCTTGATGGCCTGTTCGGTCTCGGGATCGTAGAGGCTGTCCTGGTGAGTCGGGGCACTGTCCCCCAGTTCGTTCAGGATGGAGCGGATCTGGCCGAGCTCGGTCGAGCTCTCCCCCGCCCTCAGGGTCGGCATGGAGAGGATGGGCCAGTGCTTGGCCATGGGCATGGCCAGCAGCTTGCGCACTTCTTCGCGCACGGCGTCGTATTCCGCCACCTGTGGCCTGAGTTGCCTGACCTGCTCCAGCAGATTGTCTCCCTGGGGAGCATGGGCCAGTGGGCGGTTCAGATCCAGCTTGAGGGTCTGCATCTGTTCGCGCGCGACCAGATCCATCCCTCGCCAGGCCTGCTGGAACCGGGCCAGCTTGCCAAAGGCCTCATCGTAGAGGGCACCGCGCCGATCCGCCGGGGTCTTTTGCAACTGCTGCCAGAGGCGGTAGAAATCCGGATGCAGCTGGGCCAACACCGCTTCCTGCAACTGCTGTTCAAGCTCATGACGAGCCTGCTCGGCCACCTCGTTCTGATACCAGTCATGCTGGATGTTGGGACTGGCCACTACCGCCTGTTCCGTGCTGGCATGAACCATGCTGGCCGGCCAGCAGCCCAGCCAGATGAGATTCGCCAATGCCAACCAATACTTCTTACCCATGCTTCTTACCACGCTTGCCTCAAATCGGTTCATTTCGGCCTGTCAGGCGCGACGGTCAGGACCCCATGATGCGTGAATGCCGACGACTTTGCTAGCGGGCGGAGGTGTAACGACGCCAGATGAGTTCCTGCTCCCCGCTGTCGCCGACGGCCACTATCGCCTCGTTGAACCGCGCTACGAATTCCCCGGACAGGGTCTTCTTGCTCAACATGAAAAAGGTGGGCGTCTCATGGATCGCCATGGTGTGGGGGACGACCGCATCCGACAGCCCCTCTCTCTTCAGACCCCAGGGCGTGGCCAGACTATCCCCGAGAAAACCGTCTATCCGCCCAAGCAGCAGCTTGCGATAGTTTTGCACATCGTTGACCTCGCTCACCTGGTTGCGGTATCGCTGCAGAACCTTGGTGATTTCCGGGCCGTAATAGTAGTCCCTGGTCACACCGAGGCGATGCCCGTGGGCCAGCCAGCTCGCCAGATCCGACTCCTCCCCGGTACCGGATTTGCGTACCCAGAGCGATGTCCGGCCCGGGTTGTAGGGGATGGAGAACCAGGCATAACGCGCCCTGTCATCGGCAAAATACGCCTCCATCACGATGTCCAGCCGACCCCGCTCAAGATCGTGCAACCCCCGCTTCCAGGGACGCTCCACATAGACCAGATGACAACCCAGCCGATTCGACACGGCATTGAGGTAGTCGACCGCAAATCCACGCAGTTCCCGACGTGCTCCCTCTTGCTGGTAATAGTGGTATGGGGGCCAGTCATCGAAACCGACGCGAAGGGGGGAGGAGCAGAACGATTGCGCCCACAACGGTTGGAGGGGCAGACAGCAGAGCACACACAGAGAGAAGAGTCTCATGGGTCATCCTTGACAACGGGACAGGCCATCTTAATTCTGCCCGGGTGAAATGGCGACAGATCCTGCCACAACAAAGCACAATATCAGCCGTTTGCCTGATGCGCCCCAGGTGGCGGCAGACAGGTTGGCGCCGAAAAAGCCACAATCAAGAAGAGGAAGCAAACGACCCCAAAGCCCCTTGGTAAGCAGGGTGATTGAGGGTTAATATGTGAGCAAATATATTTTTGTGATCCACTATGCTTTTTTTGCAATTGGATTAGCATATGCGCGAAATCTGCCTATCAATCTGTCGGGCGTCGAGTGAGTAATATGACCTACAAAAAGTTCGGTTTTCTGGCTGCCATCCTGGCACTGAGCGGTTTCTACCTTTATACCCTCTATCTGGCCGCTCACCCCAACGTGAGCCTGGCTTACAAGCTCTATTACCTGGAAGGCAAGACCCGTTTCTGGGAGCACAACTCCAGCATGACCCTCCAGCCTGGCAACGAACTCAACCTGACCAAGCCGAGCCGCTTCCTCTCAAGCGAAGGCTGGGCCAAGAAGCCCAGCGAGCAAGGCACCGAGCTGAGCGGTCAGGGCGGTCTCTATTTCGTGCTGCCCAAGCAGCAGGCCCAGCCGGAGCAGCTCACCATCCAGGCCAGGATCAACAGCCCTCAGGCTGGCACCCTGCTCAAGGTGGCGCTGGGTCATGATTTCACCACCACGGTCAAGCTGGCCAAGGCGGGCATCAACGAGATCCGACTCAGCCTGCCGGGCGACTCCCTGACCGCCGATCCCAAGCGTCCCAACTTCCTGGCGCTCTCCGCCCCGACACCGCTCAACGTCCAGTCCGTGCGACTGACCGTGGCTCAGTGAAGCGGAATGCCCCAAGTATCTGTTCCGTAAAATAATTCTTTCAATAAGGAAGTTCCCATGTCCCGTGCCGATTTTCGACTCTCTCTGGTCGTTCCCGTTTACAACGAGGAAGAGAGCATAGACGCCTTCATCAGCGCGATAGATACCGAACTGGCCCCGCTCAAAGACCAGCTTGAAATCGTGTTCGTCAACGATGGCAGCCGTGACCGCACCCGTGAGGTGGTCGAGCAGGCCATCGCCCGGGATCCCCGTGTGACCCTGGTCAACCTGGCCCGCAACTTCGGCAAGGAAGCGGCCATGACCGCCGGCCTGCACCAGGCCAAGGGCGACGCCATCGTCCCCATGGACGTGGACCTGCAGGATCCCCCCTCTCTCATTCTGGAGTTCGTCAAGCTGTGGCAGACCGGCGACTATGACACCGTCTACGGCATCCGGGTGGATCGCAGCGCCGATACCCCGATGAAACGCCTGACTGCCGGTGGCTTCTACCGCTTCTTCAACGCCCTCTCCACCAGCACCAAGCTGCCGGAGAACGCCGGTGACTTCCGCCTCATCGATCGCAAGGTGGTCGAGGCCATCAAGCAGTTGCCGGAGCGCAACCGCTTCATGAAGGGGCTGTTCGCCTGGGCCGGTTTTCGCGCCGTCGGCGTTCCCTACGAGCGCCCGGCCCGCCATGCCGGCGAAACCAAGTTCAACTACTGGAAGCTGTGGAACTTCGCCCTTGACGGCCTGATGAGCTTCTCCAGCTGGCCGCTGCGGGTGTGGAGCTACATCGGGGTCGGTGTCTCCTTCATCGCCTTCCTCTATATCCTCAAGATCATCACCCAGGTGCTCTTCTTCGGCATCGACGTGCCCGGTTACGCCTCCCTGATGTCGGTCATGCTGTTCCTCGGCGGCATCCAGCTGCTGTCGCTGGGCATCATCGGCGAGTACATCGGCCGCATGTTCGTCGAGGTGAAACAGCGCCCCGTCTACCTCATCGAAGGGGTCTACGGCCAGTACGCCAAGCAGGATGAAGAGCAGAAGCAGGAAGTGCCCACCGCCAGCAAGAAGAGCGCTGGCAAGAAGGCCGCCGCGAAAGCCGCTGATGATCAGCAGGAGCAGGCGTCTCAATGATCTCCCGCGAGGAATTCTGGCGGCTGGTTCGCTTCGGTTTTGTCGGCGGGGGGGCCACCCTCGTCGATCTGGGTACCTCCATCGCCCTGTTTCATACCTGGCCGGCCATCTCCGAGCACCTGGTCACGACCCTGGCCTTTGCCGTGGCGTTCTGGTTCTCGTTCTTCGGCCATCGCTACATCACCTTCCAGAAACAAGGTGCCGCCAGCAAGTTCCTGCTGGTTGCCCTCTTCTCGCTGGCGGTGCGTAATCTCATCCTGAGCGGTTTGCTGTTTGCCGGTCTCTCCGGCCTGTTGCCGGTGGTGATCGCCACCCTGACCGTCACCGTGCTCACCTACGTTCTCTCCCGTATCTGGGTTTTTGCCTGATGAATGATATGACCAATACCGCCCCGTCAACCGGGGCTGCACTCCCCTATCGCCCGTCACTGCGCATCAGCGGCCGCGACTGGCTGATGATCGTCGCCGCCTTCGTGCTGAGCCGGGTGGCGCTCTATGGCATGGGCTATTTCGGCGTCCAGCTCTATGGCGCCACCGACATCGGGCCGCTGCAAGCCTACTGCCAGTTCGACTGCGTCTGGTTCCAGCGCATCATCGAGAATGGCTACGACCTCTATCCACGCTGGTTGAGCAAGGGCAATGCGGCGAACTGGGCCTTCATGCCCCTCTATCCCATGCTGGCCGGCGGTCTCTCCAGCCTGTTTGACATGGAGAGCCTCATCGGCCTGATGCTGGTGGCCAACATCGCCTTCTTCATCAGCTTGCCCCTGATGCTGCTGGTGCTGCACCAGCTCAAGCTGGGGGACGACACAGCCCGCTTCGGGGTCTGGCTGCTGGCCTTCTCCCCCTTCTCCGCCTATTTCGTCTCCGGCTATACCGAGCCCATGTTCATGGCGCTGATGCTGGGAATGTTCCTGTTCGCCTACCGCGAACAGTGGCTCATGGTCGCCTTCCTCGGCATCTTCATCTCCGCCACCCGCAACCTGGGGGTGATGATGGTGTTCCCGGTGCTGATCCTGGCCCTGCAGGCCTACGGCTGGCGCGAGTTCTTCCGCTTCACCGAGCGGGCCTTCAAGGTGGTGTTCACCCTCTGGCTCATTCCCCTCGGCCTCTTCTCCTACATGGTCTATCTCTATCACCTCACCGGGGATGCCCTGGCCTTCAAGCACATCCAGGTGGCCTGGGGCCGCTATATGGACAGCCCCCTGGACTGGTGGCTGAGCGGCTTCGAGCTGGGGGGGCGCAAGGCCTATCTCTCCATCATGGTGATCTTCGGCTGGTGCCTGAATGGCTACCTGTTCAGCCAGAAACGCTGGGCCGAAGCAACCCTGATGTTCATCTGCTGCACCATCCCCCTGATGACCGGACTCAACGCCATGCCCCGCTACATGTTCGGCCTCTATCCGACCCTGCTGGCCATCGTGCTGCTGGCCCATCGCTGGCCTGCCATCCGCCCTGCGGTGCTCTGCATCAGCGGCATGGTTGCCTCCTTCATCGCGGTGGCCTTCGTCAACTTCAAGTTCTTCACCGTGTGACGCCACCCCGAATGCCTACAAGCCGGTCAACTGACCGGCTTTTTTCATGGCCGCGACACCCGGTTCACACTTTTCCATTCTTGAAAACGTAACCATTTGAACTGACGTCACAAATCGGTATTTTACCGGTCCAAGCCTGCCCCAGCGCGCCCTAGAATGAGTGCCTCAACGGATCCTGCTCCTCACACTCTGCTCAAGGAATGGCTTATGCGTCTCTCTTCGCGCCCCGCTCTTCGCCCATCACCCCTGTGGCTGGCCGTGCTCGCCACACCGCTGTTCATCGGTCAGGCGATGGCCGCCCCCGAGGTCTATCTCCATGTGGATGGCAAACCGGTAGCCGAGGCGCTGACGCTGGACAAGGGCACCGTCACCCTGACCCACAGACTGGACAAGGGGAGCCACCAGATCCGCATCAGCGATGCGGGCAACAGCTGCGGCACCAGCTTCGGGCCAACCGAGGCCAAGCCCCTTCCCTTCGGCACCGCCCAGCCCATGGACAAGTGCAGCAAGGGGACAGACTTCAATCTGAGGGTGATGCTGGCGGGGGACTACGAGTTCACCTTCAACCCCGATACCCCCAGCCTCAAGGTGTTGCGGGCAACCAAAAAGAGCGAGTTCAAACGCCAGCCTCCGGAAGAGCCCTGCATCAGCTGGGATGGCGGCCCGGTCACGACATCACTCAAGGGAGTCTGGCCCGACGGCACACGGTTGCGGGATGCCTACTCGGGACAGGAAGCCGTGGTCAAGGGCGGCAAGATCACCCTGACACCGAGCAAGGAGAGCGGCGGCCTGCTGCTGCTCGAGCCGGTCAAGGCCGCCAAGCCTGCTCCCTTCAGCTGGGATCAGGCGAGCGTCTATTTTCTGCTGACCGACCGCTTCCACAACGGCGATCCTGCCAATGATCACAGCTTCGGTCGTCAGAAGGATGGTCAGGACGAAGTGGCCACCTGGCATGGCGGTGACTTCAAGGGGCTGACCGAGAAGCTCGACTACATCAAGCAACTCGGCATCAACGCCATCTGGATCACCCCCATGGTGGAACAGGTCCACGGCTTCATCGGCGGTGGCGAACAGGGGAACTTCCCCTTCTACGCCTACCACGGCTACTGGGCGCTCGACTTCACCAAAATCGACCCCAACTACGGCGACGAAGAGAGCCTGAAAACCCTGGTGGACGAGGCCCACAAGCGCGGCATGCGGATCATCCTCGACGTGGTGATGAACCACGCAGGCTACGCCACCCTCGCCGACTTGCAGGATCTGGGGCTCACCGATCTCACCCAGAACACCGGCAAGCTGCCGAGTCGCTGGAACGAATGGCGCCCAAGCGGCGGCCTCAACTGGCATGGCTACAACCAGTTCATCGACTACCAGTCATCCCACTGGGACAAGTGGTGGGGCCCTGACTGGGTGCGCGCAGGCCTGCCCGGCTACCCGCAACCCGGCACCGACGACGTCACCGGCTCGGTGGCGGGACTGCCGGACTTCCTGACCGAATCCACCAGATCGGTGGGGCTGCCACCGCTGCTCGCTGCCAAAAAAGACACCAGGGCCAAGGCCCTGCCCAACGCCACCGTGAGCGATTACCTCATTGCCTGGCACACCGACTGGGTGCGCCGCTTCGGCATCGACGGCTTCCGTGCCGACACCGTCAAGCACCTGGAGCCCGCGGTCTGGGCCAGGCTCAAGCAGGCGGGCACCGACGCGCTCAAGGAGTGGAAGGCCGCCAACCCGGGCAAGGCCCTCGATGACCTTCCCTTCTACATGGTGGGCGAGGTGTGGGATCACGGGGTCGCCAAGGACTTCTGGTACCAGCACGGCTTCGATTCCCTGATCAACTTCGACTACCAGCGTGAATTCGCCCTGCCCCAGGCCCAGTGCATGGCAGGGGCAGAGCCCACCTATGCGAGCTATGCCAGCCGCATCAACCAGGATCCCGAGTTCAACGTGCTGAGCTACATCAGCTCCCACGACACCAAGCTCTTCTTCGGCGACTATCAGGACGTGGCGCTGCAACGGCGGGTGGCCAACAGCTTCATGCTGCTGCCGGGGGGCATCCAGATCTACTATGGCGACGAGTCCGGCCGGGGACTGGCCAAGGATGGCGGCGTGTTCGATCAGAGCGTGCGCTCGGACATGAACTGGCAGGAGCTGGCGAGTGGCGAGAAGGCGGAGCTGGTCAAGCACTGGCAACGGCTCGGCCAGTTCCGTGCCGCCCACCCTGCCATCGCGGCGGGCAGCCACAAGAAGATTTCCGATGTCCCCTATGGCTTCGTGCGGGAGAAAGGAGAAGACAAAGTGGTCGTGGTCTTCGCGGGTCGGCAGAAATAGCGACCTGGCCTGAATAAAAAGGGGAGCCGATGGCTCCCCTTTTTTGTCTTGCAGACGCCCGCATCAATCAGACTGGCGGGCCGCCTTTGGCCACTGCAACCTCGCCCTGAGCAGGGTTTCCTGCCACAGGGGCCAGGCCAGCAAGGCCTGCTGATAGGCGCCAGCCTGACCGGGCAGCGAAATGCCATAGCTTGCCAGTCGATAGGCCATCACCGCATAGAAGGCATCCAGAATGCTCGCCTCGTCGAAATAGAAGGGCCCCCGCGCCTGGGACCAGAGAGTCTGCAACCGGGCCAGCTCGTCGATGACCTCCACCGGCGGTTCACTCTGGGTGGGCGCCCCCAGGAAGAAGGGCAGCAGGGTGCGGATCTGACGAAAACCGGCGTGCAGCTCGGCGCACAGGCTGCGGGCCAGGGCCCGTTCGGCCTTGTCCACCGGATAAAGGTGGCGCTCCGGGCAACACTCGTGGAGATATTCGGCGATGGCCAGAGAGTCGTGAATACGCAGCTCACCGTCGTCGAGCCAGGGCACCAGGCCGGCGGGGGCCGTGCGCTTGAGCCGTTGCAGCTCCTTGGCATCTTCCAGATCGAAGACCTGCTCCTGCCACTTGAGCCCGCTCATGGCCAGCACCAGCGCCGTTCTCATTGCCCAGGTGGAGCCCGTGCCCACCGTCAAAACCAGGGATCCCATCGATTGCCTCCTGCATGGGTTGTTTACTGGCCATCCCGCCGGCCCCGTGGCACGACATCCGATGACCACCTCACATTTGCGTACTGGCGGGTTTGACCCACTTGGGTAGCAGTGCTAGTTTGATTTTTCAAAACAATCGGTTAGCAACAATGTGAGCTATGGACAGCCAATTTACCATCGTCATCGCAGATGACCACCCCCTGTTTCGGGGCGCCCTCTATCAAGCGGTGCACATGGCCATCGACGACGCCAGATTGCTGGAGGCTGACTCCATCGACAGCCTGAGCCACCTGCTCGATGAACATCCCGACGTCGACCTGCTGCTGCTGGATCTCAAGATGCCGGGGGCCAACGGCTTCGAGGGGTTGGCCTATCTGCGCGGACATCACCCGGATCTCCCCATCGTCGTGGTCTCGGCCTCCGAGGATCCCGCCATCATCCAGCAGGTGCTGCGCCTGGGCGCGCTCGGCTTCATTCCCAAGTCCGTCCCCATGAAAGAGCTGGTCAGCGCCCTCAATACGGTGATCGGGGGGGACAACTGGGTGCCCGAGGGGATCTCCCTCCATCCCGAGCCCAGCGAAGGGCCCGATTTCGCCACCAAGCTGGCCAGCCTCACCCCCCAGCAATACAAGGTGCTCATCATGTTGCGGGATGGCAGCCTCAACAAACAGATCGCCTGGGAGCTCAACGTTTCCGAGGCGACCATCAAGGCCCATATCACCGCGATTTTCCGCAAACTCGGGGTCAAGAACCGCACCCAGGCGGTCATCGCCCTCCAGCAGATGGATATCAAGGACAGTTGAGCCCCTTGCCACCATCAGAGCCCATATCACTCCGCCTTCCGCAAACTCGGGGTCAAGAACCGCACCCAGGCGGTCATCGCCCTCCAGCAGATGGATATCAAGGACAGTTGAGCACCTTGTCACCATCAGAGCCCATATCACTCCGCCTTCCGCAAACTCGGGGTCAAGAACCACACCCAGGCAGTCATCGCCCTGCAGCAAATGGGCATCAAGGACGACTGAGCTCGTCCCCGGCTGGCTCGTAACAAGCCAGCCACAACCGCCTCCCAGAAGACTCTCTGGCCCCCCGCGGCAGCCGGAAACGGCCTCCCTGCACCATTTGCGGCTCGACAATTAGCACGGTCGTACTTTATGCTGCCAGCCCAGAGAGAGGAGAGCCGGATGAGCAAGGGACGTCTGACCCGCGACACCATTTTGCAGACTGCATTCGAGCAGGCGAGCCAGCAGGGGCTGGAGAGCCTCACCATAGGCTCCCTCGCAACGGCCTGCGAGATGTCAAAAAGCGGTCTGTTCGCCCACTTCCAGTCCCGTGACAACCTACAGATCGCCGTGCTCACCCATTCCGCCGAGGTATTTCGGGAGCGGGTGATCCAGCCGGTGCGCCAACAGGGACACGCCACCCAGCAGGAGAAACTGCTCGCCCTGTTGCAGGCCTGGCTGGCCTGGAACCAGAGTTTTGCCGGCCGCTGCATGTTCCTCGATGCCTGGACCTCCGCCCAGGAGGGTGAGGTCCAGCAGGCGGCACGCGAGCTGGTCCGTTTCTGGCTCGACTACCTGGCACGCCAGGTAGTGCAGGGGCAAGCCAGCGGGGAGTGGCGCAGCGATCTCGATCCCTGGCGCGCCGTCTATCGCCTCTATGGCCTCTATCTCGGGGATCAGGTGTTCCATGCCCTGGCGCTCAGCGAGGATCCGGCCCGCCACTTCTGGCCCGAGGTGGAACAATTGCTGACCAGCTGGCGCTGACCCGACGGGCTCTTCTTTTTAAAAATTCGCAAAAAAGCACGATCGTTCGCACACAAAAGACACAGGATGACCATGAGCAGCAAGATCTACTTCAACACACGCCGCTTCAGCCCAAGCAAGTTGCTGCTGGGCCTCGGCACCCGCCTGCATCACGTGCTCGCGCCCACCCACGCCAAGCGCACCGCCAGCAAGCTGCTGCTCACCCCGCAGCGGGCGACCCGGGGCGTCGCAGCCCCAGCTGGCCTGGTCGAGCAGGCCATCCACACCAGTGAAGGGACCCTGATGAGCTACCGGCTCGGGCAGGGGCCGGTCTGGCTGTTGATGCACGGCTGGTCAGGCAGTGCCAGCCAGTTCTATCCGTTGATGAGCCACATCGCCGCCCAGGGCTATACGGCCCTCGCCTACGATCACCCCGCCCACGGCCGGAGCGAAGGGAACAGGGGTCACCTGCCCCGCTTCGTGCGCGCTTTCGACGAGCTCCTCGAGCGGGTCGGCCCCGTCCAGGGCGTCATCACCCACAGCATGGGGGGCGCCGTCACCCTCAGCAGCCGTCACCCGGCAATCGATACGCTGCCGCTGCTGCTCATCTCCCCGGTGCTCGACTACGTGCCCCAGCTCTACGGCATGGTGGCGCGCTCCGGCTACTCCATCCGGCTGTTCGATGCGGTGGTCAAGGAGATAGAACACGAATACCAGCACCCGCTCAGCACGGTTGACCCCCTTGGCCGGCTCGCCCGGCGCAGCGGCGCCGCCCTCATCGTTCACGATGAGGAAGACCGCTTCGCCCCCCACCGGGACTCCCTACGCGCGGCCCAGGATGGCAGAACCCGGCTGGTGAGCACCCGGGGGCTCGGCCATGGCCGTATTCTGGCAAGCCCTCCAGCCTTCGCCGCCTTCGATCAACTGAGCCAGACGCCCTTGGCAAACTGAAAATGAAACGGGCCGCAAAAATTGAGCGTGCGGCCCATTTTTATCCGGTATACAACGTCTTATAGTTGAATTGCGCGGTGGCAACCCGCCCTGGCGATCACGATAAGGCGCACCCTCATGGCCAGACCCAATACTGCTCTTCTGCTGACTGGTGGTGGTGCCCGCGCCGCCTATCAGGTCGGCGCACTCAAGGCGGTGGCCGAACTCTACCCCCGCAACATCGGCATCCCCTTCCCCATTTTGTGCGGCACCTCGGCGGGGGCTCTCAACATCACGGCGCTGGCGTGCTACGCCTCCTGTTTCCATCTGGGGGTGCGCAAGCTGGAGTGGGTCTGGCGACGATTCGAGACCCACCACATCTTCGACTTCCACCCTTGCCAACTGCTGTGGCGCACCCTCTATCAGGGCTCTGCCGGCCTCATCACCCCCCAGAGCAACCGAGCCTTTCACCTGTTTGACAACGCCCCCCTGCGCCGTCTGCTGGATCAGCTCATCGACTATCACCGCATCGATGACAACATTCTCTACGGCAGCCTGGAGGCCATCGCCATCACGGCCTCCGACTATGATGACGGCCTCTCCACCACCTTCTTCCAGGGGCGGGCCGAACATCAGCCCTGGGAGCGCGCCAGACGACGTGGCCTGCGTACCCTGCTCACCTCGGATCACCTGCTGGCCTCGTCGGCGCTGCCCTTTGTCTTTCCCGCCACCCCCATCGGCGATCGCATCTACGGGGATGGCTCCATCCACCAGCTGAGCCCGCTCAGTCCCGCCATCCACCTGGGGGCGGAGAGGATCCTGCTGGTGACCCTGGACTCCCCTCACAGGGAGAACCCGACTCCCCGCCAGGGGCACCTGACCAGCTCCAACATCGCGAGCCATCTGCTCAACACCGTCTTCTCCGACACCCTTAATTCGGATCTGGAGCGGCTCGGGCGCATCAACCAGACCCTTTCCCTCATTCCGGCACGGGAGCGCAGTCGACTGAAACTGCGCCAGGTGGAGACCTGCGTGATCCGCCCCAGCCAGGATCTCGACCTCATCGCCCTCGAATACCTCCCACGGTTGCCGACCCAGCTGCGCCGTCTGCTGCGAGTGCTCGGGGTCAACGGCGAAGAGAGCAGCAGCCTGGCCAGCTTCCTGATGTTTGACCCCGGCTATTGCCAGCGGCTCATCAAGCTGGGATACCAGGACGCGCTGGATCACCGCCAGCGCATCGAGGCCTTCCTCGACCTGCCGGGCAGCGGGAGGCAGGTGCAATTTCGCGAAGAGGCCTGAGGGGCCTTATCTCATGGGAAGGAGATCCTAGCGTCCCTCCAGCAGGCGCTGCTCGGCCTGTTCCATGGCCACGGCCGTGCCGAAGAGCACCAGGGTATCTCCCGCCGCCAGCACCAGCTCGCGCCTGGGATCCAGGCTGCGCTCCCCGCGATGAATCGCCTTGATGCGCACCTCTCCCAGGGCGAGATCCCGCACCCTGTGTCCCACCGCCCAGGCCTGGTCGTGCAGCAGCACGGGATGCAGCCGCTCGAGCAGTTGATCCGTCTCCAGATTGCCCGCACTCTTGCCGCCCCAGTAGAAACCGTGCAGAAAGCGATACTGGCTGCTGCGCTCGTGCTCCATGCGCCGGATCACCCGGCCGATGGGAATGTCGCAGTTGAGCAGCAGGTGGGAGACCAGCATCAGGGCTCCCTCCTGGGATTCGGGGATCACCTCGAAGGCGCCGGCCTGCTTGTAGTGTTCAAGGAAACTGTCATCCCGGGTACGCACCAGCACCTTGATCTCCCCCGCCAGCTCCCGGATCAGCGTCAGCATGGCATCGACCCGCTTTTGATCGTCGAAGGTGATGATCACCAGCCGCGCCCGCAACAGACCGGCCGCCAGCAGGATGTCGCGCCGGCTGGCATCGCCGAACGCCACCTGCTCCCCCGCGAGCTTCGCCTCACTCACCCGCTCGGGATCGAGATCCAGGGCCAGGAAAGGTATCTCTTCGAGCTTGAGAAAGCGGGCACAGGTTTGGCCGGTGCGTCCGAACCCGGCGATGATGACGTGCTGGTGTTTGCTCAGGCCCGACTGGGCCACCTCGGCGCGAGAGAGCAGGGCACTGTCGGTGAGGGAGTGGGCAAGCCCCAGCGCCCGCAACACCAGCCAGGGGGTGAGGGCGATGGAGATGACACCGATGCCGATGAGCAGAGAGACCAGCTGGTGATCCAGCAAGCCGTGATGACTCGCCAGCGCCAGCAGCACAAAACCGAACTCCCCGACCTGGCTCAACATGATGCCAGCGGCCATGGCGTCGCGCTTGCGCTCCCCCATCAGGCGGCCCGCCAGCAATATGAGCAGCGACTTGCACAGGATTAGCCCCGTCACACAGGCCAGCACCTGCCACCAGGCGCCCGCCACCAGCGCCCAGTCCATGGTCATGCCGATGGTAATGAAGAAGAGCCCCATCAACACGTCGCGAAACGGCTTGATGTCCACTTCGAGCTGATGACGATAGTGGGACTCCCCCAGCATCATGCCCGCCAGAAAGGCACCGAGCGCCATGGAGAGCCCCATCCACTGGGTCAGGGAGGCCGCCAGCAATGCCACCAGCAGGGCACTCAGTACGAAGAGTTCGTCTGAACGTGCGCGCGCCACCTCGAAAAACAGCATGGGCAGCAGCCACTTCCCCACCGCCAGCAGCACGGATAGCGCAAACAACCCCTTGAGGGAGGCCCAGGCGACCTCCGCCAGCAGGGCGCTGCCCTGCACCTCGGGCTGGGCCAGGATGGGGATCATCACCAGCAGGGGCACCACGGCGAGATCCTGGAACAGCAGCACGCTCACCCCGAGCTGGGCTCGCCGGGTATGGAGCTGCTTGAGCTCGCCGAGCTGCTTGATCACCACGGCGGTGGAGGAGAGCGCCAGGGTGCCTGATACCACCAGCGCCTGGGCCAGGCTCAGCCCCCACCACCAGCCGAGCCCGAAAAACAGCAGTGAGGTGAGCAGCACCTGCAGGCTGCCGACCCCCAACACCAGCTTGCGCATGGCGAGCAGACGCGGCAGGGAGAACTCGAGCCCGAGGGAGAACATCAGGAACACAATGCCAAGCTCTCCTATGGTCTGCATCATGGCCTGACCCGTGACGATGGCCACGCCATGGGGGCCGAGCAGCATGCCGGCAAACAGATAGGCAAGGATCACCGGCTGGCCGAGGCGCCGGAAAATGGCCACCAGCACAACGGCGAAGATCAGCAGGATCAACACATCGGCGTACACCCATCCCTCTCCTTCATCTGCCCGGCGCCCTCTTCCCTGACACAGCAAGTACAGCGCCCGCTCCCCATATGGCACGGCACTCGCTCAGCGGCAGGGATTTCCCCTCACGTTTCATCCCGTTAAGCCTAGCCAGCCCCCTTGTTTTTCATCGGACATATTTTAGGCACAGGGCTTGCAAGAGCCTGCGCAATGAATGGAGAGGTGTAAGGGCTGTAACGTGGAAAACACATCGTCATTGAACGGCTTCGGACATGGCATAGAGCAGTGGGTACAGCAGATGGAGCGGCTTGCGCCCTTGACCGGGCAGGACCGCTATCAGCAGATAGAGCAGTTGCTGGGGCAACGGGATCTTGACGCCCTGCTGGCAATCTTTGCCGAGCGGGTGGCAAACATTGTCCGGATCCACTCGCTCCAGTTCGACTGTGGCCAGCCCCATCCTCTCATCTCGCACCCGCCCCAGGCCAGGCTGACCCTGCATGCCTATCGCTTCGAGCTGCGGGGACGACACGAGCAGTTGCTCGGCCAGTTGCACTACGAGCTGGAGCACCCCCTGAGCGACGGCCAGAGGCGGTTGCTTGAGCAATATCATCAGCTGTTCAGTCTCCCCCTGCCCCTCTATCTGCGGCTGGATCGGCTGGAACAGCAGGTGCGGCTCGACCACCTGACCGGGCTTGGCAATCGCGCCTACTTCGATGAGGCCATCGGCCGGGCGGTGGAGCAACACAGCCGGGAACCCCACGGCCTGGTGTTGGTGCTGCTGGATCTCGACAGATTCAAGCAGGTCAATGACACCTGGGGCCACCCGGTGGGCGACCTGGTGCTAAGCCGCTTCGCCCAGTTGCTGCAGGGGTGCATTCGCGGGACGGATCAGGCGTTTCGCCTCGGCGGTGACGAGTTTGCCCTGCTGCTGCAGCCCGCGGACCCCGAGGCCTGGCGCCCGGTCTGGCTGCGGTTGCAACATGTGCTCCACAGCCACAAGGAGCTCAGCACCTTCTCTGTGGGGTGCAGCCTGGGAGCCGCCAGCTGGCAGTCTGGCATGGATGTGCAGCGCCTCTACGAGACGGCCGATACCCATCTCTACGCCCGCAAGAAAGCCGGGGGCTCCGGCCTGCCCGAATAGGGCATAACCCTTTCGCCTCCCGGCCCCCTGTCACTCTGCGATGTCAATTCGTATCCTGGGGGACGGGGGCCGCCACTCCCACGCCACCCCCTCTTCTGGCGCCAGAAATCCGTCGCAGACAAAGAGCCCGGCCACCAGTGCCACCTGTTCACCGTAGTAGAGGATGGGAATGCGCCCCCGCTGCCAGGAGGGCACCCCGTACTCTTGCAGCAGCTTCTTGAGCCGCCGGCTGCCCACCCGCCCCACCGGTTTCAGCATGACGCCGGGGGCGACCTGAAAACGCACCGAGAGCGGCTCGTCCCCCCTCGGTGTCCGCAACCCTTCGCCATCCGTTCTCCAGAGCCTGAACTGCCCGAGCCCGTCCGGCAGGGTGAGCGTCTCTTCCATCCCGATGGGCAGCACCTCCTCGCGGGGGGCGAGATCCGGCGCCACCAGGTACAGGCGCCCCTGATAGCGGCGGCACGCCAACCCTTGCAAGCTCAGCCTGGGGTTGGCGTCATCGCGCGCCAGCGCCACCTCCTGCCACAGCAGGCCCAGCAGCTCGCGGGAGGGCATCTCCCCCCCCTGGCGGCGGATCCAGTGGCGCAGCAGGTTGTTACGCCGCACGGGGGAGAGGGAGAGGAGTCCGTCAATGCGCAGCCCTTCTCCCTCCCCCACCGCCTGCCAGTCCGCCTCGGCCAGCTCGCCGATGAGCGCCTCCTGCTCGGCGCACAAGGCCATGGTGCGCGCCGTCGTCCGGGCCATGGCGGGCCAGCGGTCCTTGAGCAGGGGGATGATCTGCTGGCGCAGGAAGTTGCGGTCATAGCTCGGGTCCTCGTTGCTCTCATCCTCAACCCAGCCATAAGGAAGTGACTGCGCGGCTTGCGCCAGCTCGGCCCGGCTCATGTCGAGCAAGGGGCGCAACAGATGGCCTGCGGCAAAAGGCTGGCTCGCCACCATGCCCGCCAGCCCGCGCAGACCGGCCCCCCGCTTGAGCGCCAGCAGCAGGGTCTCCAGCTGATCGTCCTGATGGTGAGCGGTGAGCAGCCACTCCCCTTCCCCCAGGTGGGCGGCGAGTCGCTCATAACGCGCCGCCCGCGCCTGGGCCTCCAGGCTCTCCCCGTTGCCCCGACAGAGCTGCACCCGCTCCACGATGAGGGGCACCGCCAGTTGCTGGCACACCCCTTCGCAGTGAGCCACCCAGTGGTCGGCATGTGGGCTCAGGCCGTGATGAACGTGCAGGGCGTTCAGGGCGAGGCCGTGGGCACGGGCAAAACGGGCCGCCAGCACCAGCAAGACGGTGGAGTCGAGCCCGCCGCTGAAGGCCACCAGCAGACCGCGGGAACCTTCCGGCGCGGGCAGGGTCTGACAAAAACGAGAATAAATACGAGAAATCATAGGCTTCCCCAATACGACCAGGCCGATCTTAGCAGAGTCGGGCTTATCAAGCGCTAACCCGGCTGCTAGAGTGAATCGCTCCCTGCGTGGGCAAGGAAGCCATATAACCCGAATTGGAATAAAACCATAATGAACAACAAGAAACACATCCTGGCCACCCTCGTCGGGCTGGCCCTGCTGGCCGGTTGCAGTCAGGCACCGAACCAACCGGACAAGCACTCCGGCCTTGCGCTGGCGAACATGGACACCAGCGTCAAGCCTGGTGACGACTTCTTCCGCTACGTGAACGGCCACTGGCTCGCCACGGCCAAGATCCCCGATGACAGGCCCGCCGACGGCGCCTTCTACCTGCTGCGGGACAAATCCCTGGCGGACGTGCGAGTGCTGGTGGAGGGGCTGGATGGCAAAGCCGCCACCGGCACCCCGGCCCAGCAGATCCACGACCTCTACCAGAGCTATCTGGATCAGGCCGCCCGCAACGCCAAGGGCACCACGCCCCTGCTGCCGATGCTGAGCGAGATCGAGCAGATCAGCACGCCGCAGGATCTCGCCCGCGCCTTCGCCCAGAGCGCCCGCACCGGGGGCGGCTCCCCCTTCGGTTTCTGGATTGACGCCGACGCCAAGACCCCTGACAGCTATGCCGTCTACCTCTACCAGGCCGGCCTCGGCCTGCCGGATCGGGACTACTACCTCAAGCGCGACCCCAACAGCCAGGCGCTGCTGCACAAGTACGAGCAGCACATCGCCGCCATGCTGGCCCGCTTCGGTGAGACGGATGCCCAGGCCAAGGCGAAACGCATCCTGGCCCTCGAGACCAGGCTCGCCCAGATCCAGTGGGACAACGTGGCCCTGCGAGACAGAGAGAAGAACTACAACAAGGGGCCGGTGAGCGAGCTGGGGCGCCTCGCCCCCGCCATCGACTGGGGCACCTACCTGGCCCAGGCCGGCCTTGCGGGGCAGCAGAGCCTGGTCATCGGCCAGCCCACCTACCTCTCGGCCCTGAACGAGGTGATGCAGCAGACTCCGCTCGCTGACTGGCAGGCCTACCTCAAGTGGCAGCTCATCACCGATTACGCCCCCTACCTCGACAGCCAGACCGATGCCCAGAATTTTGCCTTCTTCGGCACCGCTCTTAGCGGCACGCCCAAGCAGCGCGCCCCCTGGGAGCGGGCCCTTGGGGTGCTGGACAACAATCTTGGGGAGGCGGTGGGCAAGCTCTATGTCGAGCGCTACTTCCCGCCAGCGGCCAAGGCCCGCATGGAGCAGCTGGTGGAGAACCTGCGCACCGCCTACGGCCAGAGCATCCAGGAGCTGGACTGGATGTCCCCGGCCACCAAGACCCAGGCCCTCGAGAAGCTCGCCAAGTTCAGACCCAAGATCGGCTACCCGGACAAATGGAAGGACTACAGCGCCATCACCATTCGCCCCGACGATCTGGTGGGCAACCTGCAGCGGGCCCGCGCCTTCGAATACGCCGACAACCTGGCGCGCCTCGGCAAGCCGGTCGATCGGGACGAGTGGCACATGTCACCCCAGACGGTGAACGCCTACTACAACCCGAGCAACAACGAGATCGTCTTCCCGGCCGCCATTTTGCAGCCCCCCTTCTTCGACATGACGGCGGACGATGCGGTCAACTACGGCGCCATCGGCGGGGTGATCGGCCACGAGATGGGCCACGGTTTTGATGATCAGGGGGCCAAATCCGACGGTGACGGCGTGATGCGCGACTGGTGGACGCCGGCGGATCTCAAGGAGTTTCGCTTTCGCACCAGCCGGCTGGTGGCCCAGTACAACCGCTTCGAGCCCATCAAGGGGCAGTACGTCAACGGCCAGTTCACCCTGGGGGAGAACATCGGCGATCTCGGCGGCCTCACCATCGCCCACAAGGCCTACCTGCTCTCCCTGGATGGCAAGGAGGCCCCGGTGCTGGACGGTTTTACCGGCGAGCAGCGCTTCTTCCTCGGCTGGGCCCAAGTGTGGAAGGGCATGTATCGCCCCGAGCTGATGCAGATGCTGCTCGCCTCGGATCCCCACTCGCCGCCGGAATACCGGGTCAACGGCGTGGTACCGAACATCCCCGCCTTCTACGAGGCGTTCAAGATCCAGCCCGGCGACAAGCTCTATCTGGACCCGGCCAAACGGGTCAAGATATGGTGATGACAACCCGGGCAGGGGGCGGCCGACCAGCGGCCCCCTGCCCGCTTCCGACGTGGCAGGGAAGCGTCCCCTGCCCGTCACAGACACACAAGCAGCAACAAGGGTCCTCTTCATGAAAGCCTTATTCCTTACTCTCGGCCTGCTCACCCTGCCCCTCGCCAGCCAGGCGGCGGACGGCTTCTTCAAACAGCTGACACTCCCCTCCGGCCAGGTGGTGACCGTCAGCGAAGGGCGCGGCGAGCCCGCCTCCACCGGCAGCTACGACGTGCGCCTCTACTCCGGTGCCAACCCGCAGTTTCCGCTGGATCAGTTCATCGACGGCAAGGTGCTGCCGCGCGATGGCAGCATCAAGGAGATCAAGTTGCTGGATCTCAACGGCGACAAGCAGCCTGAAGTCATCGTCGTGGTGGAGAGCGCCGGCAGCGGCAGCTACCTGAGCGCCGACGCCCTCACCATCAATCCCCAGGAGGGGCTGGAGAGCTTCAACCACGTGGAGGGACTGGCCCCCAGTGACGATGTGATTGAGGCCCTCAAGACTCCCCGCGACTGACCCCCCACGCCCCGTATCACGGGGCGTTTTTTTACCCCGCGCCTCCCGATGCGGTGCCCACGGCCCCCCACAGGGCGGATGGACGCCTGTTTTTTTCTGTGCCTATAATCGCGCACCCTGCCATAACGAAACACAAGGAGGTAAAAAATGGTTATCCAAGCGTGTCCGATGTTCTCGGCTCGCCTGTTCGGCACATTCAAGTGCTCTTGCCTGCATACCATCGCGCTGCGATAGCGGGTTCGAGCAAAGCCGACTCCCTTCCATACCGAGACCTTTCTCGACTCTGCCGTTGTCGCCAGCGCTCCTGATGACAGGGATTTCCCATCCCGCGATTTAAGAGAGCAAGAGCATGACAACCCTGATGAGTACCCATTCCCTGCAGATGAGTGCGGGGCACCTTCCCTTATTTGATCACCTCGAACTCGGCATTCGCGCAGGCGACCGACTCGGCCTGATTGGCGCCAACGGCTGCGGCAAGAGCACATTGCTCGCGCTGCTGGCGGGCGAGCGCACGCCCCAGGCCGGCCGGGTCGTGCAGGCCGCCGCCTGCCGCTGCGAGTTCGTGGCCCAGCAACTGCCCGCCGGGCTTTCCACCCTCAGCACCCGCGCCGTGCTGCTGGATGCACTGGGCAACGACCCCGCCGCCGAATGGCAGGTGGACAAGCTGCTGGCCGAACTGCAGCTGGAGGCCCAGGCCACATTGCCGGTCAGTGCACTGAGCGGTGGCCAGCACAGCCGGCTGCAGATAGGCCGCGCCCTGCTGCGCCAACCCAACCTGCTGCTGCTCGATGAGCCCAGCAACCACCTGGACTTGCCCGCCTTGCTCTGGCTCGAGCAGTTTCTGCTGGGCTGGCGCGGCGCCTTCGTGCTGGTTTCCCACGACGGTCGCCTGCTGGACAGCGTCACGGATCAGACCCTGATCCTGCGAGACGGCCAGTTGCACCGCTTCGCCCTGCCCTGCAGCCAGGCGCGGGCGGCGCTGGCCGCCGAGGATGAGCAGGCCCGTCTGCGCCGGGCAGATGAGCAAAAGGAGATAGACCGCCTGAGCGCCAGCAGCAAACGCCTCGCCATCTGGGGGCGGGAGCATGACAACGAGAAGCTGGTGCGCCAGGCCAAGTCCATGGAAAAACGCATCGCCCGCCAGCAGGAGGAGCAGAGCCAGGTGGCGGCGCTGGCCCCCTGGCGGCTCGAGCTGCGCGGAGTGAGCCTGCCCGCCGACACCCTGCTGCGGCTGGAGGCCCTCGACGTATCGCCGGCACCGGCACTGCCGCCACTGCTGCGTGCCGAGGGGCTCTGGCTGCGGGCGGGAGACAGGGTCGCCCTGCTCGGTGCCAACGGCACCGGCAAGTCCTCCCTGCTGCGCCAGTGCTGGCGCGAACTGGCCGCGCAGAGCCTGCAGGCGGGCTGGTACTGCCACCCCGGCGCGAGCATCGCCTATTACGATCAGTCCCTGCAGCAGCTGGCTGACGACGCCACCCTGAGCGACGCGCTGTACCCCCTGGCCCCTCTGCCTGAGGTGACGCGGCGACAGGCGCTGATCCGGGCGGGCTTCCCCTATGTCCGCCACGGCCAGCAGGTGCACACCCTGAGCGGGGGCGAGCGGGCACGGCTGCTGTTTCTCGCCCTGTCCCTCGGCAGCCACCACATGCTCTGGCTCGACGAACCCACCAATCACCTGGATCTGGCGGGCAAGGAGGAGCTGGCCGATGCCATTGCGGCCTTCCCCGGGGGCGTGCTGCTGGTCTCCCACGACCGGGAGCTGATCGAGCGCAGTTGCAACCGCTTCTGGCTGATACAGGACGGGCGCATCCAGGAGGCTCACAGCGCCGAGCGGGCCTATGCCGAGCTGCTGGGCGATGCCCCCTTGCCGCAGGCGGGCAGCCCGGCTCGATCAGGTGACCCGCAGACCGCGGCCGCCACGGGGGATGACGAAGAGGCGCTACTGGCGCGCTGGTATGAGCTCGATGCCCTGCTCGCCGCCGATCTGGCCCGCAAGCCCAGGCACCAGACCCCGCGCCTGCAGCAGCAGTGGCGTGACGAGCTGGCGCGCCTGGCCGAGCGGCTCGGGTTTGCCTGACGCCAGCCCGGATCATCCATCTCTTGTTACGCAACACACGCGGCCAGCCACGGCTGGCCGCAAGGAGTCATCATGACATCAGCACCACCCCACATCAGGCTGGATCCCGTCACCGACACCGACCTGCCTCACATCTATCGCGGCCTCTCCGATCCCCGGGTCGTCGCCTACTACGGCGTCAGCTACGACAGCCTGGCGGCATGCCGGGCACAGATGGATTGGTATGCCGAGCTGACCCGCACCGGCCGTGGCGCCTGGCACCTCATTCGCGACCGACTCTCGGGCGAACCGCTGGGGGCCATCGGCTACAACGATGCCGACCCGACTCACCGGTGTGCCGAGCTGGGCTACTGGCTCTATCCCGAACACTGGGGCAAGGGGGTGATGAGCGCGGCGCTGCAACTCTGGCTACCGCTCACTTACCGCACCACCGACCTGCACCGGCTTATGGCAGTGGTGGAGGAGCCCAACCTCCCCTCCGCCCGCCTGCTGGAGAGGGCCGGTTTTCACTACGAGGGCACGGCGCGGGAGTGCGAGCGCAAGGGGGATGGCTTCATCTCCCTGCGCCACTACGCCATCTTGCGCAGCGACCTGCCCGCCAGCCTGTGACCAGCAACAACAAGCCCCGCACTGCGGCAATGCTGTTCAGATAAGCACTTTTTTGACTGATTATTCATAAATTGGATTTGAGTTGAGGGGGCAAGGCTGTGTCCAGTCGATCTTCCTCCAGCCTTTATCCAGCGGGGCTTGCAATAGAAAGAGGGAGGCATCATGCCTCCCTCGCTTTTTTGTCCTGATACTACGTGGACTGGAACTCAAATTCTCTTAAGTGAACAGCATTGCCGCACTGCGGGGCTTTTTTCGGGAGTTACTTGATGGCGCAGACACCCTCATCGGACGCCGAGCGGCGGCGTCTGCGCCGCCACAGGGAGAAGACGCCATACCCCAGGCTCAGCACGACGGCATAGAGCACCTGGGTGGCGAGGGCCAGCAGCACCAGGGCACAGAGCAGCACGCTGAGGCCCGCCAGCCCCTTGCCGGTCCCCGACAACAAGCGCCAGCCGGCCGCCATGCAGAGCAGATAGACCAGCACGAAGTTGCCGTTGGCGTAGCGGATCAGCGCATCGAGGGGCAGACGCAGCCAGAGGATCAGGGTGATGGAGACGAAACAGATGGCGAGCACCCAGGCAAGGGCATGCAGGGGAGCGCCCCGGGCCGAGAGGCGAGAGAGGGAGACCGGCAGTTTGCCCTCCCGCGCCATGCTCCAGATAAGGCGCGCAAAACCTTGCAGGTAGATGTTGATGCTGGCGAAGCAGGAGAGATAGCCCAGCACCGCCACCAGCCACTTGGCGGTGGGGCCGAACAGCAGGGAGAGCAGGGCCGGAATGGCGGTGGCATTGGTCGCCTCGTCCCCGTAGAGGTCATATTTGAGCACCACCAGCGAGTGAACCCAGTAGATGAGCCCCGCCAGCAGCACGCCCCCCAGCAGGGCAAGGGGGTAGTCCCGCTCTGGCCGCTTGAACTCCTCCCCCATGTGAGCGAAGGCCTCGAGCCCCACGAAACACCAGAACATCACCGCCAGCGCCGAGCCCATGGCGGGCCATTCGCTCGCCGTTGGCAGAGGCTGGGCGGCATCGCGCCAGCTGAGATCCCCCTTGACCCAGATAAGCAGGGTGAGCCCGAGAATGGCCAGGGCGATCAGCAGTTGCAGGTTGCCGGAGGAGCGCGCTCCCCGCAGCCCCAGCAGAAAGACCCCGAGCAGGGTGAGCAGCTGGATGCCCCAGAGGGTCCACTCCCCCATGTCGAACAGGGCGTGCCAGAAACCGGCGGCGATGGTGAGGGCGGCAGGCAGGCCCACCGGCAGCACCGCCAGAAAGAGGAAAGCGGAGAAGCGCTCGGCGCCGTTGCCAAAGGCGAGGCCAATCAGATGGGGGGCGCCACCCGCGTGGGGATAACGCCGCCCAAGGCGGGCGAAGGTAAAGGCGATGGGCAGCACCAGGGCAATCAGCAGCAGCCAGGCCCACAGCGACGCCCCTCCCGCCAGCGAGGCGGCGGTGGCCGGTACCACGAAGATCCCGGTACCGAGCAGGGAGGTGGCGAGCAGCCCCATCCCCTGCCAGAGCCCGAGATCCTTTTTCAACCCAGACATATCCTGTTGTCCCGTCTAGAAAAACATCCCGCCATGTTAGGCCGCCACCACCGCTTTGTTAAGCATTTGTGCCCATAAAAAAACCGCCCCGGGGGGGCGGCTTTCTCACAGGGATGAACGCTGTCATCAGGCAATCAGCTTGTAGATGATGCCGGACATGGCGATGAGGCCGATGAGGGTGACGAAGCCGTTGCTGAGGTTGCCGGCATATTTGCGCATGGCCGGTACCTTGGCGATGGCGTACATCGGCATCAGGAAGAGCAGCATGGCGATGATGGGGCCGCCCAGATCTTCAATCATGCCGAGGATGCTCGGGTTGATGGTGGCCACGGCCCAGGTGGTCAGGATCATGAAGACCGCGGTCACCTTGTTCAGCTGCTTGACGTCGACGTTCTTGCCCTTCTCGCGCAGGGACTTGGCCATCAGGCCGTTCATGCCCTCTTGCGCACCCAGGTAGTGACCCAGGAAGGACTTGCTGATGGCAACCATGGCGATGAGCGGTGCCACGGTGGCGATCACCGGGTTGTCGAAGTGGTTGGCCAGGTAGGAGAGGATGGAGATGTTCTGCTCCTTGGCCGCCGCCAGGTCAGCCGGGGAGAGGCTCAGCACGCAGCTGAACACGAAGAACATCACCGTCATCACCATCATGACGTGGGCGCCCAGCAGGATGTTGCTGCACTTCTTCTCGGCGTTGGCGCCGTAGCGGCCTTTGTTGTCCACCGCGAAGGAGGAGATGATCGGGGAGTGGTTGAAGGAGAACACCATCACCGGGATGGCCAGCCACAGGGTCTTGATGAAGTCGCCGTTGAAGGCCTCACCCAGCGCCGGGGCTTCGGTGATGATGGCACCGTTCCAGTGCGGGATCAGGTAGAGCGCCAGGCCCATCAGGGTGATCACGAACGGGAAGACCAGCACGCTCATCGCCTTGACGATGACCTGGCCGCCCAGGCGAACGATCGCCATCAGACCCAGGATCAGCACCAGGGAGAGGATGGCACGGGGAGGTGCCGTCATGCCCAGCTGGTGCACCATCAGGCTCTCGACGGTGTTGGTGATGGCCACGGAGTACATCAGCAGGATGGGGTAGATGGCGAAGAAGTAGAGCAGGGTGATGAACTTGCCTGCGGTCTTGCCGAAGTGCTCTTCCACCACCTCGGTGATGTCGCCGTCACGGGTGGAGCCGGACAGCACGAAGCGGGTCAGGCCACGGTGGGCGAAGAAGGTCAGCGGCAGAGCCAGGATCAGCATGGCGACCAGCGGCCACAGGCCACCGACACCGGCATTGATCGGCAGGAAGAGGACACCGGCGCCGATGGCGGTACCAGGGTGAGAGCGTGAACATTTTGTTAAATTTCACCCAGTTTTTTGAGACCCGCATTGAGTACCGTTTCCAGATAT
>NZ_JAPCIQ010000057.1:0-27039 GCF_027707405.1 Aeromonas sp. QDB68
AAAGCCAAACCACAGAAGTATGCGACGAGAAAACCTAGTAAAAACAATGCCAGTCAGGCTTAACTGACTGGCATTAGTGCCAGGCACGCCCTCTTTTTTCGCAGACTTGCACAGACGGGTGGCCAACGCCTAGCCGTAGCGGGCCAGGGTGAGCCCCTCGTCGCTGATATCCGGGGTATTGCCCGAGATGAGATCGCTGAGCAACTGGCCCGATCCTGCCGCCATGGTCCAGCCCAGGGTACCGTGGCCGGTATTGAGCCAGAGCCCGGGGATGGGGCTTGGGCCGACCAGGGGTGTGCCGTCCGGCGTCATGGGGCGTAGCCCGGCCCAGAAGGTGGCCTGCTCCAGATTTCCCCCCTGGGGGAAGAGATCCCTCACCACCATGGCCAGGGTATCGTGGCGTCTGGGGTTGAGCGCCAGGTTGAAGCCCGAGAGTTCGGCCATGCCGCCCACCCGGATCCGTTCGTCGAAGCGGGTGATTGCGACCTTGTAGGTCTCGTCCAGCACAGTGCTGCGCGGGGCGCCCTCGGCATCCGTCATCGGCAGGGTGAGGGAGTACCCCTTGACCGGGTAGACGGGGAGCTCAATTCCGAGGGGGCGCAGGAAGCCGGTGCCATAACTGCCGAGGGCACAGACGATGGCGTCGGCCTGGAAGCGCTGCTCGCCGGCACGGACCGCCACGGCGCGTCCCTTCGCGATCTCGACCTCGTCGATGGCGCAGTTGAAGACGAAGCTCACCCCGAGCTTGCGGGCCTCGTCCGCCAGGGCCTGGGTGAAGCGGAAACAGTCACCGGTTTCATCTCCCGGCAGGCGCAGGCCCCCCACCACCTTGCCACGCACCCTTGCCAGGGCGGGCTCGACCTCCTCGCAGCCGTCGGCATTCAGAGACTGATAGGGGACGCCGTACTCCTCGAGCACGGCGATATCGCGCTGGCTGGCATCGAGCTGGGCCTGACTGCGAAACAGTTGCAGGGTGCCGAGCTGGCGCCCTTCGTAGTCGAGCGCCAGCTCGCCCCGCAACTGCTTCATGCAGTCGCGGCTGTATTCGGCCAGCCGTACCATGCGCCCCTTGTTGACCGCATAGGCCGCCGGCGTGCAGTTGGCGAACATCTTCAGCATCCAGCGCAGCTGGAAGGGGTCCGAGGTGGGCCGCACCGTGAAGGGGGCGTGCTTTTGCAGCAGCCATTTGGCGGCCTTGAGGGGAATGCCGGGGGCAGCCCAGGGGGAAGCATAACCCGGGGAGATCTGACCCGCGTTGGCATGGCTGGTTTCAAGGGCCACCCCGTCACGCCGCTCCAGCAGGGTCACTTTGTGACCGGCCTTGGCCAGATACCAGGCGCTGGTCACACCGACCACGCCACCACCGAGTACCACTATGTCCATCTTGTCTCTCCTTGACTGGGGCCTCCACCTTAATCAGCCGCCACAGGATATTCAACTGGTGTCGATGTCATTGGTGGTTATCGCTATTCACATTTTGTTAACTGGTTCTAAATGTTGTCATTTGCTCACTTTCTGGCATGAAATCCGGTCGATTCAGAGCCGCTCCAGGTGGAGCAGATGATGCTCTGCTGTCGTCAGGATGGCTTGCTGCTGTTCTGTGGTTTGGCCATCCCAGTTGGCATAGGGCAGGGCGAGGCGAGGGTTGTTGCCAAGTTTGTCCCGGTTGCGCCAAAGAAAGTGCCAATAGAGGCTGTTGAAGGGGCAGCTGTCCGGCCCGCTGCGGGCCTTCACCTGATAGTGACACCCCTTGCAGTAGTGGCCCATCCGCTCGAGATAGACGCCGCTGCTGGCGTAGGGCTTGCTGCCCATCAGGCCGCCATCGGCAAACTGGCTCATGCCGCGGGTGTTGGGCAGCTCCACCCACTCGATGGCGTCCACATAGATGCCCAGATACCAGGCATCCACCTCGTCAGGGTGGATCCCCGCCAGCAGGGCGAAGTTGCCGGTCACCATCAGCCGCTGGATATGGTGGGCATAGGCGTGCTCCAGAGACTGTCGAATGGCGTGACGCACGCAGGCCATGCTGGTTTCTCCATTCCAGAAAAAACCGGGCAGGGGTCGCTCGGCCCCGAGAAAGTTGGTGCGCCGATACTCGGGCATCTTTTCCCAGTAGAGGGCGCGGACAAACTCGCGCCAGCCGAGGATCTGGCGGATGAACCCCTCCACCTGCGCCAGGGAAATGGTGGCCTGATTGGCCTGCCAGTGAGCTTGCGCGGTGCGGATCACCTCGAGGGGATGGAGCATCTTGCTGTTCATGGAAAACGACAAGCGGCTGTGGAACAGGCTCCAGCCCCGCTCGCTCAGGGCGTCCTGATAGCGGCCGAAGTGGGGCAGGCAGTGTGCAAGGAAGTGTTCAAGCAGTGCGCGGCTCTGGCGCCGGGTGACGGGCCAGGGCAGGGCGTCGGCATCGGCACTGCCAATGGTGGCGACGCCGTGGCGGGTCAGCATGGCATCGATGTCGCTCACCTCGTTGGCAAAGGTGAGGGGCGCCGGGATGGGTTGGCTCGCCGGCAATTTGGCGCGATTCTCGGCATCGAAGTTCCAGCGCCCCCCAAGGGGCTGGCCGCGTTCATCGAGCAACACCCGGTACTGCTTTCGCAGGGCGCGGTAGAAGAACTCCATCCGGCTGTGGGGGTAGCGTCGCCAGCCATCGCGGGGGGTGAGAAAATGTTCGCTGTCCACCTCAGCGGTCGGGATGGCCAGGCCTGCCGCCCAGTGCGCCAGCTGGCTTGCAAGGCGCCACTCGTCCGGGCTCTGCCAGGCGAAGCGCTCGGCCTGATACGCTTCGAGCTGGGCCGCCAGCAAGCTCGGCAAATCGGGCCAGGGGGCGCTCTCATCGAGAGTCAGGTAGCAGACCCGGTGGCCCGCCTTGGTGAGGGCGGCGGCGAAGGCGCGCATGGCGGCAAAGAAGGCGAGCCCCTTCTGGCGATGGTGGCGGCAGTAGTCCGTCTCCTGGCGCAGCTCCGCCATCAGGTAGCAGACAGCGGCATCCTGCGTGCGAAACCAACTGTGACCCGCGTTCAGTTGATCCCCGAGAATGAGGCGCAGCTCCATCAGGGGTGCTCCTTCCGACGACGGCAGCGTTCGCTGCAATAGCGCACTTCCTGCCAGCAGCGGGCCCACTTGCGCCGCCAGGCAAAAGGACGCAGGCAGACGGGACAGATCTTCTCGGGTAGATGGGGTTTGAGGTGCATGTGGCGGCCCTGTTGATGCCCTTGGTTTCTCTCTGCCTCCTTAACGAAGCACCATACGGTCGGGATCACTGGGAGAGCAGAAAGAGGCAATAGGGGGGGATTGCCACTCATGAAAAAGGCCCCCGAACCTGCCGGTTCGGGGGCCCTTGTTCTCGTAGCCGTTACTGGCTGCTGAAGAGCCTGGGCTGGGGAGTGGACTGCGCCGTCAGGGTCATGCGGCCCGAGGTTTCCAGCCAGCTCTTGATCTTTCTGGCATCGGCGACCCGTTCATCCGTGGTGTTGGCGTGAAGCAGCACAATGACCACGGGCTCGTTGTTGACCCGGGTTCCCATCACCAGGCAGCGCCCCGCCTCGCGGATATAACCGGTCTTGGAGACCAGAATGGGCCAGCTTCCTTCCCGTACCAGGCGGTTGGAGTTGAGGTAGTGCAGCTGGCGCTTGCCGTTGCGTACCAGACGCTGCTCGGAGGCGGTGTACTGGCGGATCAGCGGGTAGGTGGATGCGGCAGCAGCCAGTTTGGCGAGATCGTGTGCGGTGGAGACGTTGCGGGGGTTGAGCCCGGTGCTGTCGGCGAAATGAGTGCTCCACATGCCGAGCATGCGGGCCTTGGCATTCATTGCCTCGATAAAGGCTTTGCGACCACCCGGGTAGTGCCGTCCCAATGCGGAGGCGGCGCGATTTTCAGAGGACATCAGGGCGATGTGCAGCATGTCGGCGCGACTCAGACGCGAGCCCACCGCGAGGCGCGACCCGGTGCCCTTGAGTCTGTCCACGTCATCCATGGTGACGGTGAGGGTCTCGTTGAGGCGCTGATTGCCATCCAGTACCACCAGCGCTGTCATCAGCTTGGTGATGGAGGCGATGGACATCACCCGGTTGGCGTTGCGCTCTGCCAGGGTCTCGCCGGTTTTCGGGTTGACGACCACGTAGGCATCGGATCTCAGCGGTAGGTTGCTGCGGGGTTCGAGCAGGCTGTTGGTGGAAGAAGAGGTCGCAGAAAACGGGTTGGCATGGGCGCTTTCCATGCTGGCGGGAAGGAGGAAGGCGCCGAGCAGCAAGGGAAGAAAAGGACGAAGGTTCATGATTTGACTCTACTACGACTCACAGGGACATTTGGCTAAGTTATATGACGGTAATTGACGCTTCACAACGTCTGGTGGCCGGATATTTCCATTTTATGGGCCAGCGCACCTTGAAATCCCCCGCATCGGGGCTATTGGGCCCGCAAAAGGGAGTCATAGAAGCCTGTCAGGCCATGCCAGACACGCCACTACGGGGGCGCACTATATGCTGGCGAGGGGCGAGATGACGACTCTTTTTGCACCTTTCGGCGCCTTGGGATGATGAAAAGGTTGTTCATGGCGACCATGGCGATAAAAACGGCGCCCGGCAGGGAAGATGGCCCGCTGCATTATCGCCGTTTTGCCCCGCGTCATCCTCCCATCATCCGCGCGGTCTGAATGGCCTGGATCAACGCGGCCCGATTGATGCGGGGGCGCTCCTCGTCCAGCAACTGCTGCCAGAGGGCGATGGCCTGGGAGTAGCGACCGTGCAGGAAGTGATCGGAGGCGAGCAGCATCAGGGCGCTCACCTCGCCTTTGTCCTGCTTGAGGGCGCTCTCCAGCAGGCGGGTTGCCTCGGGAGTCAGCTGCTGGCCCGCCTGATAGTAGAGCACGGTAGCCTGTGCGGCCTGGGTCGCAGCGCTGGCGCCCCCTTCTTGCAGGGCGAGACGCTGGTAGGCGAGCAGGGCGTTGTCGTACTCGTCCCGATAGAGATAGAGCTGGCCGAGCGCCGCCCAGCCGTCGAGATCGGCGGGGTTGGCTTGCAGGCGCTGGTGCAAGGCGCCCAGCTCCTTGTCCTGCAGATCCCGCGGGCTCAATCCCGCCAGCGGATCGGGGCGCGACTGATAAGCCAGCCACGCCTGATAGCGGCCGGTGCCAGCATAAATACCGGCCATCAGCGCCAGCAGCAGGCCCCCAAGCAGTATCCAGGTGCGCAGCCAGAGCTGCGGACGAGCGGTGCGATCTCTTACCAGCCGCTCGCGCAGGGCCTGCTCGGCGGTTGGGGTGGCGTTGGCGAGGCGGGCCAGCTCCAGCTCCCGGTAGAGGCGGCTGTGGGGGGCAAGCCCCGCCTGCTGCTCGGCCATGATCAGCCGGTTCAGTTCGGCCCTGGGGTCGTGGGCGAGCACCCCCTCGGCTCTGTCGCCGACAAGCGGCACCCGCGCCGGTTGCCGGCGATGCAGGCTCCTGCGCAGGCGATTGAGGGCCAGCAACAGCAAGAGGGCGGGGCCGCCCCACAGCAGCGCCGTGCTGCGCTTGAAGGGGGGATCGTAGCGCACGAAGTCGCCGAAGCGCTCCGTCATGCGGGCGATCACCTGCTCATCAGACTGCCCCTCGTCCACCCAGCGGTAGACTTCGAGCCGCAGATCCCGGGCGATGGGGGAGTTGGACTCCACCAGGTTCTGGTTCTGGCACTGGGGGCAGCGCAGGGCGCGGGCCAGCTCCTGAGCGCGGGTCTGCCGCTCGGGGTGGCGAAACTCATAGGTGTCGACCCCGCTGGCAAGGGCCCCGAGGCTCAAGGCCAGCAAGAGCGGCGCGATCAGGGCGTGGCCGAGACGGCTCATGGCTTGCTCTCCTGCACTTGTTTCTCTACTTCTCTTTCCACTTCGGGCTGGCTAGCGGTGTTGCTGCGGGCCTCGGCAAGTAGAGGGGCAAACTGGCGTTGCCAGATCTCCCGGGTGAGCAGGCCGGTATGACGGGTCAACAGGGTGCCGTCGCCGGCGAAGAGATAGGTCTCCGGCGTGCCGTAGACGCCTAGCTCCAGTGCGAGTCGGCCGTCGGGGTCGGCCAGCACGGCGCGATAGGGGTTACCCGCCTCGGTGAGCCAGGCGCGGGCGGGGTCTCCCTTGTCTCGGTAGTTGAGGCCATAGAGGGGCACGGCGCTGGCCAGCTCACCCAGCAGCGAATGCTCGGCGCGGCAGTTGGGGCACCAGCTGGACCAGACGTTGAGCACAAAGGGCTCCCCCTTGAGTGCCGCGGTGTGGATGGGGGCGCCGCCAAACAGATCGTCACTCTGCCAGGCGGGCAGGGTACGCCCTGCGACGGCCTCATCCTGGCTGTAGGGGTTGTTGCCAAGGCCGAGACAGAGCAGGGCACCGAGCCCCAGGGTGAGCACGAGCGGCACGAACAGGCGCAGACGGGCGTTCATAAGGACTCCTGTTCAAGCCGAGGGGAGGGGGCGGTCGCTGGCGCAGGATGGTTAGCCAGCAGCGGTCGGCGGGCGAGCAGGCGCAGGGCGCCGCCCGTCATCATCAACAGGCCGCCGAGCCAGATCCAGCGCACCAGCGGCTTGTAGTGAAGCCGCATGGCATAGGCGCCGGGTCCCATCTTCTCGCCAAGCACCACGTAGAGATCGCCAAACAGCCCCCACGCGATGCCGGGCTCGTTCATGTTCATGGTGCGCACGCTGTAGTGACGCCGCTCCGGGGTGAGCCGCGCCACCTCTTTACCGTCCTTGTGCACGCTAAGCGTGATGCGCTGGGCGGTGTAGTTGGGGCCGATGATCGGCTCGCTCCCCTCATAGCGAAACTCGAAGGCGCCGAGCCGATAGGGCTGGCCTGCGGCGAGTACCGCGCCCCCCTCCTGACTGTGGTAACTCACCTGCGCAATGCCGAGGGCGCACACCGCCACCCCGAGGTGGGCCAGCAGGCTGCCGAACCGATTGAGGGTGAGCTCGCGCAGGGCGACCGGTTGCAAGAGCGGGAGCAGCAGGCTGGCCATCAGCCAGAGGCTCAGCACGTTGGCCGCAAGCCCCAGCCAGCTTGCCCGCAGCGGCTCGGGATAGGCTAGGCTCAGCAAGGCGCCCCCCAGCAGGCCGAACAGGCATGGGAGCAGCACCTTGATGCGGCGCTGGGCTGCCAGATGCTGCCAGCGAAGGCGCGGCAGTTGGGTCATGAGCGCCATCAGGCAGAGGGCCAGCGGCACGAAGATGGTATTGAAATAGGGGGCGCCCACCGAGAGTGAACCCAGATGGAGCGACTGGAACACCATGGGGTAGAAGGTGCCGAGCAGCACGCTGGCGCAGGCCACGCAAAGCAGCAGGATGGCGGCGCCGAGCAGTCCCTCTTTTGACTGCAAGCCAAAGCGGGCATAGGGGGCGCGAATGTCCGCCCGCAGGGCAAACAGGGTGAGGGCGCAGGTCAATAGCAAGCCGAGCAGCAACAAGAGGGTGAGGCCGCGGCTGGGGTCCACCGCAAAGGCGTGTACCGAGGTGAGCACCCCGGAGCGCACCACGAAGGTACCGAGCAGGCTTAAGGCAAAGGTAAAGATGGAGAGCAGCAACACGGCGTGGCCGTAAGCGCCGCGCTTCTCGCACACCACCAGGGCATGCAGCAGGGCGGTGCCGAGCAGCCAGGGCAAGAGGGAGGCGTTTTCTACCGGATCCCAGAACCACCAGCCGCCCCAGCCGAGCTCGTAATAGGCCCACCAGGAGCCCAGCACGATGCCAGCGGTGAGAAAGACCCAGGAGCCGAGCGCCCAGGGGCGGCTCCAGTGGGCCACGGCGCCATCGAGCCGACCCGAGTGCAGCGCCGCCATGGCGAAGGCGAAGTTGACCGCAAAGCCGACGTAACCGAGATAGAGCAGGGGCGGGTGGATGATGAGGCCGATATCCTGCAGCATGGGGTTGAGATCGCGCCCCTCCAGCGGCCCCGGGAACTGGCGGTCAAACGGGCTGGAGAAGATCAGGGTATAGAGGCCGAACAGCCCGACGATCAGCCCCATGATGGCCAATACCCGAGTTGTGATCAGCGGATCGACCCGTTTTGAACAAATCGCCACCAGAGCGCCCCACAGCCCCAGCGCAAAGACGAAGAACAGCATGGAGCCCTCGTGGCCGCCCCACACGGCTGCCAGCTTGAAGCCAAGGGGCAGGGCGCTGTTGGCGTGCTGGGCCACATAGACCAGGGTGAAATCATCCTGGCCAAAACAACTGGCGAGCAGCAGCAGGGCGGCCAACAACAGGAGCGCGACTAGGATGGCCAGCGGTGTTGCGCAGCCCAGCAGCGGGCGTGAGGCGAGCCGCAATCCCAGCCAGGGCAGCAGCCCTTGCAGCAGGGCGAGCCCGGTCGCCAGCAACAGTGAGAGATAGCCGAGCTCCGCCAGCACACAACCTCCAGTCAATCATTAGTCTATGTTATGCCGCAGCGTCTGCACCGTACCGGCGCTGGGGGATAACATCCACATTCCTGGCAACAACCAATCGCAACAACTCATCGCCACAAACAAGCGCCAGTCACCCGAAGGGCGGCTGGCGCTTATCCCCAGCTTTCAATAACCGGTTCACTATCCGTCGCGAGAGGTTGTCAGCAAGGTAAAGAGCAGCGCAGGAACCGGAGTGTATGTGAATACATGAGGATTCCGAGCAGCACATGAGCCTTGATCACGGCCTCGCAGCAGGAGCGTGAACCGGTTTTTAAACTACCGTCATCTGGCCGGCATAGAGCACGAAGTAGCGCAGCAGCAGGATCCCCACCAGGGTCAGGCTGCAGACCAGCACCAGATAGCCGTTTCTGGCCCGCAGCGGCGCGGGGGCCAGCAGGGCCAGCAACTGGGGCAGCAGCATGCCGATGCCCACCACCCCGAGCCAGAACACCTGAGCCCAGAAGCCGCTGCCGATGGCGGCCCACATGGCTGCCTCCTTCTGGCCGCCACCGAAGTAGAGGCCGGTAAAGAAGCAGACCAGCAGCAACACCTCCACCGCCAGCACCGGCCGCTCGAAGCGGTGGACAAAGCTCACTCCCTGGCTGTGATGGTTCTCCTTGAACAGGGTGACCGCCAGCAAGATGGTGGAGGCGATGCCGGAGCTGACGCCGGAGATGAGGAACAGCACCGGCAGCACCGGGTTGTTCAACAGCGGATAGGTCTTGAGCGCGGAGAGCAGAAAGCCGGTGTAGGCCCCCAAGAGCACGGCAAGCAGCAGCAAGAGCGGCGCCAGCAGCCGCTCGATGCGGGCAAGCCAAGCGATGAGATTATCCACAAAGGCGAACTTCTCTTGCAGCAGGTGACTGCGCAAGGTCTCGATCTCGGCCCGAAACACCACTGCCAGCCAGGCGAACAGCACCGCCATGTAGACCTGGAACAGCATGACCCCCATCGACATCACGGAGTCGAACTGGTAGTGGAACATCAGCTTCCAGAAGGTCCAGGGGCGGGCCAGGTGGAAGATGAGGATCAGTAACCCCAGCACCACGCTCACCGGCGCCAGAATGGCAGTCGCCTTGATGATGCCGCTCTCGCTGCCGGCTCCCTTGCGGCGCAGCAGCACCGAGAGGGTGGTGGCCCCGGCGGAGATGCCGAGCAGGAACAGGTAGATGGCTATGGGCCAGTCCCACACCAGCGAGGGGAAGTGAAATGCATCATGCAACATGATCCATTCCTCCTTCTGTTACTGCGGTAGATGGCGATCGGACAAATCCCCACACAAGGGAAGGGAAGTGAAATGCCTCTTGCATCGTCATGACTTTATCTCCCCTTTGGGCACGCGGTACATCTTGGGCGAAGTGCCGAGTGCCTGCTTGTAGCGATAGGTGGTCTCCTTTACCAGCCGTTTGGCGATGGGGCTGTCCGGGTCATCCAGATTGCCGAACACCAGCGCCTTGGTGGGGCAGGATTCCACGCACGCCGGCTCCTTGCCCGCCGCCAGGTTGGTCTTGCGGCAAAAGTCGCACTTGTCGGCCACCTTGGTCACAGGGTTGATAAAGCGCACCTGATAGGGGCAGGCAGCCAGACAGTACATGCAGCCAACGCAGAGATCCGGGTTGACGTCGACGATGCCATCCTCCTTGCGGATATGGGAGGCACCGGTGGGGCAGACGTGTACGCAGGGGGCGTTGTCGCAGTGCTGGCAGGACTTGCGAAAGAAGTGGTACTCGGCATCGGGGAAGGTGCCGATGGGGCCGGAGCGGATGATCTCGAGGCGCGAGACCCCCTCTGGCACCTGATTCACCTCCCGGCAGGCATCCATGCAGGCGGTACAGCCGATGCAGGCCGTCTCGTCGTGGAGCATGCCAAAGCGGACCCCGTCGATGGTCTGGCTGTGGGCGAGGGGGGTAGCAAGGGAGCGAGTCGGCCCTGTCATCATGATGAGGGCCCCCGCGCTCATCCCCGCCATGAAGTGACGGCGAGAGCAGCTCATGGTACCTCCTTGCCCGAGGTGGTGTTCGCCTTGGCCGCCTTGACGGCCTCATGCTGCTTGCTGTGGCAGTCGACGCAGAGCTTGATGCGGGACTTCTCCGGAATAGCCACCATGGGCTCCTTGGCCGGGTGCAGCTGGTGGCAGCTGGTGCAGGTGAGCTTGGTGGCGTGCACGTCGTGGGCCCAGAGCGCCTCGCGCAGCACTTTGGGCTCGTGACAGCTCATGCAGACCCCGTTCTGCTCGGCGATGGGGTAGCGCTCGGTACTCTGTTTGTCATTGAAGCTGTCGCTAAAGCGCATCACGTCCTTGACCCCTTCCCGGTGTTGGGGGGAGGGTTGACCGTGGCAGTTGGTGCAGGTTACCGGCGCCAAGTTGTTGGGGTTGGTCGCCTGGCCGTGCTTGCCGTGCATGCCTTCGACCTGCTCCTTGTGGCAGTCGGTGCAGGCCTTGTCGGCACTGCGCAGAAATTCCACTTCATGTGTAGTAGGTGCCGGGGCGGTTGCCGCATCGGCCGCCTGGCCCTGCAGGCTGGTCAGCAGCATGGCTGCCATCAGCATCAGTCGTAAGAAATCCATTGTTAAATCACCCATAGGAAGCCTCCATCCGGCTGCGGGCCCGACACTGCGGGCCCGCATGCCTCGTCATTGTGCGAGCCGTCCGGCCGCTTTGGCCTCGGCATCCCAGGCGGGGACTGTGGTCTTGAGGAACTGGGCCTTGTCGCTGTTCATCTGCTTCATGTCCATCCCAAGAGCGGCCTGGGCCTTCTCCTTGCTGGAGATGTCAGGAATGGCGATCTCGTGGCTGATCCCCTTGGCGGCCAGCAGGCGTGCCAGCTTGGTGCGGGCGTCGGCGGCCTTGTCCAGGGCGGTTCCCAGCATGCGCAGCGCCACTTCCGGGGCGTGCATCTGCACCCCGTGGGAGGCGATGGAGAAGTCCCAGCGCCATTGGGCGTGACGGATATCCTGCAGAATGTCCTTCATCTCGGCCTCGGTGGCACCGGCATCCCAGGCGGCCTTGGCTTCAAAGTGGGCGTGCACCAGCTGCTTCTCGACTTTGAGCTTGATTTCGGTGACGGCGTCCTTGCGCTGCTTGACCACCCCTTGCAGCATCTCCTTGCTCTGGGTGTGGCAGTTGCGGCAGGTCTGGTCGAAGCGATCGAAGGGGTTGCCTACCTTGTGGTCGGTGTAGACCTTGCCTTGCTCGTTCTGCACCTTGGGCATGTGGCAGTCGACGCAGGCGACGTTGTTCTGGCCGTGAATGCCGGCGCGCCAGGTCTCGTACTCCGGATGCTGGGCTTTGAGCATGGGGGTCTTGGAGAGGGCATGGGTCCAGTCGGCAAAGCCAATCTCGTCGTAATACTCTTCCATCTGCTCAACAGTCGTACCCTTGTCCCAGGGGAATTTCACCGCCTTGGTGGGGCCGCTGAAGTAGTACTCCACGTGGCACTGGCCGCACACCTGAGACTGCTGATCGAAGCGTCCCTGCTCCTTGAACGGCTTGCCGATGGCGGTCATGGCCCGGTCGGCATAGGGACGGGAGAGGTGCAGGGCGGGTTTCCCTTCCTTGAACTCTTTCGAGGCGGTGTCGTGGCAGTCGGCGCAGCCGATGGTGTTGACGATCTCCGGTCCGCCTTTTGCCCACATGCCCTTGAAGTAGCCATCCTCACCCTTCTCGTCGATGACGCGGGCCACGTCCGGGCCTTTGCAGCTCCAGCAGGCCATGGGCAGCGGACCGTCTTCGGCAGTCTTGGGGGCGCCGGTACGCAGGGTTTCCCGCACGTCGGTCAGCGCATAGAAGTGGCCGCGCGGCTTGTTGTAATCCTTGGAGAAGGGGTAGCCGGCCCAGAGCACCACCATCTGCGGATCTTCCGCCAGGGCGTCGGTGCGCTCGCGGCTCTCGCTGGTGCCTTTCCAGCTGGTGAACTGATCGGTGTGATCCTTGGCGAACAGCTCGCTGCGCGCCTCGATCTTGCCCTTGCTTTGTGCCTCGTCGGTCGCCTGTGCCAGACTGCCAGCGCCCAGCAGGGCGGTCAGCAGCAGGGCGGCGAGGCCCAGCCTGGTCTGTCTGTTGTGTGAACTCACGATCATCACTCCCAAATCGATCTCATTGCCAAGCCTGACCGTTCCATCCTGGATGTGGGCATCAGCCCCCGCACTAGGCAGGAGCAGGCAGGCCGATTAATTGTTATTAGTGAATAAAACCCATGTATTTATGCGATTGCTCGAGCTGGATATTACCAAATGGGTAAAACGAATGATGATTTATCGGGAGCGGGATTGCGCTAGATCAATTGGCGGAGCCGGCAACAAGCGGAAATGAGATCCCGGTTAAATTATGAGGAAACTCAACTTATTGCACCATTGTTAACGCTGTTGTCTGGCGACAGTGGGCTCAGTTGCCCGCCAGCCCGCGTCCGGCAAGGAAATGTGCGTCAAATGGCGCGAGCTGTATTCATTTAGGGATAGAAAATTTCTAATGTATATATATGCATTATTAACTTTAGGGGCGGGAGTCATTATAATCCCCTTATTGCCGGATTCAATCAGAGGATTGTCCATGGATACCATGGCCTATTCGAACGATGATCCAGTAAAAAGAGCCGGCGCTTGCCGCAATGCTGTTCAGATAAGCACTTTTTTGACTGATTATTCATAAATTGGATTTGAGTTGAGGGGGCAAGGCTGTGTCCAGTCGATCTTCCTCCAGCCTTTATCCAGCGGGGCTTGCAATAGAAAGAGGGAGGCATCATGCCTCCCTCGATTTTTTGTCCTGATACTACGTGGACTGGAACTCAAATTCTCTTAAGTGAACAGCATTGCGGCGCTTGCCGGCTCTTTTTCCATCTGGTGTTTGCTTGTCGGCCTCTTTGCCGAGCGGGCCGTCTGGCCTAGCGTGGCAAGGGGATCAAGCCAGGGCCTGGGCCAGCAGGTGGATGGGGTGTTCGCAGCGGAACGCTGTGCTCATCTCGATCTGCCATTTGCAGGTTTCGCAGTCGGTGATGACCAGATCGGGCTTGAGCCGGTTTATCTGATCAAACAGCCCCTCGCCGATGGCCTGGCTGGTCTGGTAGTTCTCCGACTTGAAGCCGTAGGTACCGGCGATGCCGCAGCACTGGGAGTCCAGCACCGTCACCTTGACCCCTGGGATGGCGCGCAGCAGCTCCAGGGTATAGATGACCCCCCCCATCTTCTCCATGTGGCAGGGGGTGTGGTAGGCGATGTGCAGATTGAGCGGCTTCATCGCCGGCTTGTTGCCCTGGTAGAACTCGTTCCACAGGAAGCGGGTCACCAGCGAGATGCGATCGCGCACCTTGTGGTTGTCCTGCTCCAGCAGGTGGGGGTATTCGTCGCGCAGGGTGAAGCCGCAGGTGGAGGAGGTGGCTAGTAGCGGCATCTCGTTGCCGAGCAGGGTGTTCTCCAGCTGCTGGATGTTGAAGGCCGCCTGCTGCTTGGCCTTGTCCATGAAGCCGTTGGCAATCAGCGGCACGCCGCAGCACTTCTCCCGCTCCAGCAGCTGGACGCCGATGTTCATGGCGTTGAGCACCTGCACCAGCTCCTTGCCAAGTTGCGGGTGGTTGTAGTTGACGTAGCAGCCGTGGAAGTAGGCAATTTGGCGCGTAAAGCGGGCCTGACTCGCTTTCTGCTTTTTGTACCAGCCGCGGAAGGTGCCCTGGGAGTATTTGGGCAGGTCGCGGTGGGAGGAGACCCCCAGCGCCTTGTCCAGCACCAGCTTCATCGGCTTGAGGCCGGTGGTGAAGTTGACCACCGGGGCCATCAGGGTGGACATGCTGCCCATCAGGTCGGTGTGGGAGAGCACGAACTCGCGGATCCCCGGTTTGAAGCCGCTGTACTGGTGTTTGGCCTTGGCGATGATGTCGCCGATGCGCACCCCGCTCGGGCAGGCCACTTCGCAGCGCTTGCAGTTGGTGCAGTACTTGAGGGCGCTGTCAAAGAGCTCCGGGCTCTTGATGCGCAGCCGCTCCCCATCCGGGCCCGCCTGCTTGGGGCCTGGGTAGGCCGGGTTGGCCTTGGCCACCGGGCAGTAGGCGGTACAGACGGTGCATTTGATGCACTGATCGAAGGTTTGGTTGGCATGATCCAGTAGCATGTCAGTTCTCCTCCCGTTGGGTGTGAAGGCACGGGATATGGGACAAAATCGTCATTGGGCTGAACTCAAAATATGACCGGCAGCCTGCCAGCCGGTGGCAACGGCCACGCCTGAGCCTGACCCTTCTTTTATGGGGTCATAGTGCGCCAGCACGCTACCGGCGCCGTAGAGGTTGACGAGCGGTTTGCCGCCACGCAGCACTCTGAGCTTGTCGTCGGTCTTGACCCCGAAACCCATGAAGGGGTGGTGGTCGAACAGGCGGCGGCCGGCCCAGGCGTCGCGCTCGGGCAGGCTCAGCACGTCGGCGTTGAAGATGGGCTCACGAATGCCGCGCAGGCGCGACTCCAGCCCGCGGCTGAAGAAGCTGCCGGAGGCGAGTACAAAGTTATCCGCTTCAAAGAGTTGATCGTCGCCATTCTGGCTGTGCACGCCGATGACCCGATCGCCGTCGTAACGGGCGCCCAGCACCCGCTCGCTGGTGAGGAAGGTGCCGCCAAGGGCCATGAAGCGGCGCTTGAGGGCCTCCTGCATCCGCATGCCAATAAGCGACGGCGGCATGGTGGCAACCTCCTTGATGATGCAGCCGGTGCGCTGCTCCAGCTCCGTCAGGCGCGGGCCGACCAGCCCCAGCGACAGGCAGGCGGGCAGCACCAGGTGGCGGCAGCGCGGCTCACCGCTCTCCTGCACCATGCGGCTGATCTCGCGGGCTAGATCCGTCAGCAGGTCATGCTGGCCATTGCCCTGCTTGTCAAACAGGCGGGCGATGTCGGCGGAGCGAAACTCGTGGGGATTGCGGCTGAACTCGGCCAGCTGGGGCAGCCGAATTTCCCCGGTCAGGATGCGGCAGTGGGCGAAGCGCGCGTGGGTCGCGAGATTCGCTGCCGCGAGCTCGGGGTGAAAGTCGCGAAATCCCTCCAGGGTGGCCAGCAGGATGGCGTCGGGGGCCGGTGCATCGGTCACGCAGGCGCAGGTGTCGGGGGAGAGCCAGGTGGCTTTGAGGGTGCCGATGGGGGTCAGCCGCTGGTGGTTGCGCTCCTGGCGAAACAGCGGCAAGCCCTGGGCGGCGCAGTGGCGTTGCAGATCATCGAGGCTCGCCGCGATATGGGCCAGCCCCACCTTGCTGTAGGGATGCTCGGGGTTGGCGGCCATAAAGGCGGGCAGGGCGGCGCGGGGATCTCCCTCGCTCTCCAGCAGATCCACCGAGCCGGAGGAGAAGTGCAGGGCGCTCTGGCCGGAGGCCATCAGCAGGGTCTTCTGGCCGGCCTCGGCCAGGCGCAGGGCCGCGGAGAGGCCCGCCATGCCGCCGCCGATAGCGATGCTGTCAAATTTCATGGCTGCGCTCCTTGGTGGGATTGGCGGTGCTGGCGTCTTGCGGGAAGGGGGGCTCGGCCACCAGGTGGGGGGCCGTCCACTCGCCAAGGCCGAACAGCCCCTCGTAGATCCAGTAGGTAAATTCGGCTTCGCGCAGGGCATCGCCCCACAGCACGGGGCGGGTGCCCTTGTAGCGCTCCTCCAGAAACTGGCGCAGCATGACGCAAGCCTGGCGGCCGTCGGCCTTGCCGTACTCCTGCATCAGGCCGGCGGCGCGATAGGCGCACAGCTCCCCCTGACAGGGTCCCATGCCCAGACGAGTGCGGCGGCGCAGATCCACCAGGTTGTCCACATCCAGCTCGCGCAGGGCGTATTCGATTTCACCTGCGGTCACCATCTCGCATTCGCAGATGAGGGCGTTGGCCTTGGGATTGTCGCGGAAAAAGGCGATGACCCGCTCGCCGTGACGGTACTGGGCCGAGCCTTCAGCCGGGACCGAGAGACCGGGGGCGGAGACCTTCTCCGGATCCCGCGAGCCGGGCAGGCTCAGTTCAGCGGTGCGGCACGGTTTGCTGTTGCCAAGCTTCTTGGCAAGCAAGTCGGTGGCCCATTCTGCCATCAGCCGGTAGGTCATCAGCTTGCCGCCGGTGATGGTGTTGAAGCCCTTGAGCCCGTCGCGCTCGGCGTGATCCAGCAGCACTATGCCACGGCTGATGTTGCGGCCGGACTCGTCGCCATCCACCGCCACCAGCGGGCGAACCCCGGCATAGGCGCGCAGCAATCGGGTGCGGGCCATGATGGGGGCCAGTTTTATCCCTTCGCGCAGCAGCACTTCCACCTCTTCAGGCTCGACGGTGAGCTGGTCAATCTTGTGGTAATCGATGCGACTCGAGGTGGTGCCGATGAGGGAGATGGTATCGCCCGGCACCAGGATGTCCGCGTCCGCCGGTTTGCGGGCGCGGTTGAGCACCAGCTGGTTGATGCGGTAATCCATGATGAGCAGGGAGCCCTTGGCCGGGAACATGCGGATGCCGAGATCGGCGTACTCGCAGATCTGCTGGCCCCAGATGCCGGCGGCGTTGATCACCTCCTGGCACTCCACCTCGAACGCTTCGCCGGTGCGGGTGTTGATCGCCTTGACCCCGTGCACTCTGTCTTGGGTGCGCAGCAGCCCCAGCACCTTGCTGTGGGTGAAGATGCGGGCGCCGTGCTCCTTGGCATCCAGCACGTTGGCGGCAGCCAGACGGAAGGGGTCGACCGTGCCGTCCGGCACCTGAATGGCGCCGATCAGCGCCGGGTTGACGTTGGGTTCAAGGCGCAGCGCCTCGGCGGGATCCAGCTGGCGGGCGTCGATGCCCGCCAGGGCGCAGGCGTCCATGAAGGTATTTTGAAAATGGATGTCATCTTCCGGCAGGGTGATGAAGAGGCCGCCGGTGTCCTCGACACAGTGGCTGGCGATCCGCTTGAGGATGCGGTTCTCCTGAATGCATTCGCGGGCGGACTCCTGATCCGTCACCGCGTAGCGGGCGCCGGAGTGAAGCAGGCCATGGTTGCGGCCCGTGGTGCCGGCGGCGACGTCGTCCCGCTCAAGCAGGATGCAGTCGATGCCGCGCAGTGCGCAATCGCGCATGATGCCGGCGCCGGTGGCGCCACCCCCTATGATGACGACTTGTGTGGTGATTCTTTTCATTCTTGCCCGTCTCATCTCTTCCAGATAAGGCCAGTGTGGCGCCTTCACGACGTAAAATGTTTGATATGGGCCAAATTAATGTTCGTAAACGCTCATTAAGTGTGAGGCGATGAGCGAAATGTGATGAACCTCACGTCACCGTCGAGGCGGGCAGGGGAAAGCATGACGGGAGGGGAGAAGGCCAGCCCGGGGGCTGGCCAGAGGGCGGCGTGGGGGAAACCTCAGCCGCAGCACTTCTTGAACTTCTTGCCGCTGCCACAGGGGCAGGGGTCGTTTCGCCCCACCCGCAGCGGCGCCGGATCCTGCTCGCCGTCGGTGTAGACCCAGCGCCCCTGATGGCGCACGAAGCGGGATCGCTCATGGAGGCAGTGACGTTCGTCCCCTTCCAGGAACCAGGCCTTGAATTCCACCATGCCGAGGGTGTCATCGGGGCCGCCCTGGCTGGTGAGGATCTCGAGGCCATCCCAGCGGGTGTCGGTCGATGAGAGGTCGGCCGCGGTCAGCCCGTTCAGATAGTCCGGGTGCCAGCTGTGTACCAGATATTCTCCCAATCCCAGCACGAAGGCGCTGTAGCGGGATCGCATCAGCTGCTCCGGGGTGGCGGCGGGCTGACCTGCGTGGAGTACACCGCAGCACTTGGCAAGAAAAAGAGAGGAACCGCAAGGACATAGGTTCATGAGTCAGCTCATCTGGTCGATAATTAAAGGTGGCGGGATTGTAGCGAACGCACTTCCCTTTCGGCTAGCTTCCCATGCCGTTTAGGCAGACATCATGCAGCAATGAACACAGCACAAAGGGTGACACAATGACACTTAAGCAGAAGATCCTGTTACTGGGGGCCATCCCCGTGCTGCTGATGGCCCTGGTGGTCAATCTCAGCAACTACCTGGTGGCCAGGAGCGATCTGGAATCGGATCTGGTGGTGGCGCGGGAGAGGGCAATCAAGGAGCGCAAGGCGCTGCTCAGCAGTTATCTGATGCTGGCCAAGACGGCCATCGAGGGCAGCTACGGCAAGCCTGACAGCCCCGAAGTGCGCCAGCAGGTGAAGGAGATATTGCGGCCGCTGCGCTATGGCAGCGACGGCTACTTCTTCGTCTACGACTAACAGGGCAATACCGTGCTGCTGCCGACCCGGCCCGAGATGGAGGGGAAGAACCGCTGGCAGGACAAGGATACCAAGGGTGCCTTCCTCATTCAGGGGATCATCAAGTCGGCGCGGGAAGGAGATGGCTTCTCGGAGTACTGGACCAACAAGCCCTCTATCGGGCGGGATGCCCCCAAGCTCTCCTTCAATCTGGTGCTCGACAAGTATCAGTGGGTCGTGGGCACGGGCTTCTACATCGACGACATCGACAATGAGCTGGCCACCCTGCGCAGCGAGCGGGAGGAGACCATGTATGGCTCCCTGAAAACCGGGGTGCTGTTCATCCTGGTGATCCTGGGGGTGACCCTGGCGGCAACCGTGGTGATCGGCAACCGGGTCACCCGCCCGCTGGCGGATGCGGTTGCCGCACTCAATGACATCGCCGACGGGGACGGGGATCTGACCCAGCGCCTCAAGGTGCAGAGCAAGGACGAGGTGGGGCAGCTGGCCGCCGCCTTCAACCGCTTCGTCGAGCGGATCCAGTCGGTGGTGAGCCAGGTGGGGGAGACCAGCCACCAGTTGCTGGGGGCCGTGGATCGGCTGCATAGCCTGAGCGAGCATGCGGACAGGCAGATGCAGGGCCATGGCAAGGAGACGGATCAGGTGGTGACCGCGGTGACCGAGATGAGCTCCACCGCCCAGGAGGTGGCGGCGAGCGCTTCCAACGCCGCCAGCGCCACCAGCGATGCGGCCCGCGAGTCCGATGCGGCCCGGGGGGTGGTGAACAGCGCCATCGGCAGCATCAACCGGCTGGTGGACGAAGTGCATGTGGCGGCCGGGGTCATCGAGCAGCTCGCCCACGAGACCGGCAAGATAGGCTCCGTGGTGGAGGTCATTCGCGGCATCGCCGATCAGACCAACCTGCTGGCCCTCAACGCCGCCATCGAGGCGGCCCGGGCGGGCGAGCAGGGGCGCGGCTTTGCGGTGGTGGCGGACGAGGTGCGATCCCTCGCGGGCCGTACCCAGCAGAGCACCAAAGAGATCAACGAGATGCTCCAGCGCCTGCAGGGCGGAGTGAAACAGGCGGTGGAGGTGATGCAGGCCAGCGAGGCACGCAGCCAGGAGACGGTGCAGGAGGCGAGCCACATCGCCAGCTCCCTGGACAGCATGGTGGCGGCGGTCGGCACCATCAACGACATGAACATCCAGATCGCCACGGCCGCCGAGGAGCAGCACGCGGTCTCCGAGGAGATCAACAAGAACCTGGTGGCCATCCAGCAGATCGTCAGCGAGCTGACCGAGGCGTCCGGGGAGTCCAGCACCACCACCCGCGCCCTGGCAGGCACGGGTGACAAATTGCGCCAACTCGTCTCCCGCTTCCGTTACTAATCACATTTTTGCCGTCTGGACAGGATTTCCAGACGGCAAATTTGGGGATCGGCGCAGAATGTGTGAAAATCGCGCCATTCGTTCCTTTCGTTAGCCCCAACCCTATGAATGAGATCGTGAAAGGCAGTATCGATTTGATCCGTCAGCTCAACTACGGCCTGGTCTATGCCAGCCTGGAGGAGCACAAGGAGCTGTCCCGTACCGATCTGTCCCGTCTGACCGGCCTGTCGCCGGCCAGCATCACCAAGATCACCCGCGAGCTGCTGGACGGCGGCCTGGTGGTCACCTGCGGCGAGAGCTCGGTGGGGCGTGGCCGTCGCCAGACCCTGCTGCGCATCAACGAGCGCCGCTTCCAGTTTCTCTCCATGCGCCTGGGGCGCGGCTATGTGGACATGGCCCTGTTCGATCTCGCGGGTCACTCCCTGGCACGCCATCGCCATGTCTTCAACGAGGCGGAGCGTGCCGAGCTGCTGGCCAGCCTGGTGCGGGCCATCGAGGGCTTTTTGCCCAAGAAGGCGCTGCGTCTGGCCTGCATCGCCCTCTGCCTGCCCGGCCAGGTGGAGCGCCACTCCGGCATGGTCAAGCATTTTCCCTATTACGATCTGCGCAACTGGCCCCTCGGTCCCACCCTGCAGGAAGCCTTCTCGGTACCCGTGCTGGTGAGCGGCGACGTGCGCACCTGGATCCAGGCCGAGCGGGAGTGGGGCGCCGCCAGGAACTGCTCGGATGCGGTGCTGGTGTTCGTGCACAACGACATCGGGGTCGGCATGGTGGTCAATGGCCAGCTCATCGAGAGCGAGTCGGCTCTGCTCGGGGATCTCAGCCACCTGCAGCTCGAACCCTATGGCCAGCGCTGCTACTGCGGTGGCTTCGGCTGCGCCTGCACCCTCGTGACCAATCAGGCGCTGGAGGCGCAATATCGGGAGCTGCGCGAACGGATGCAGGAGTTCGATCTGCCCGAAAGCGTCACCATACGCGAGCTGTGCGAGCTGGCGCTGGCCGGCAACAGCCTGTGTCAGGACATCCTGCACCAGGCAGCAGGCCGCCTCTCCCGGGTGCTGGCGAACCTCATCTGCCTGCTCAATCCGGGCAAGCTGCTGCTCGGGGGGGAGATCACCCGGGCCGATCGACTGCTCTTCCCCATGTTGCACCAGTCCCTGGCAAGCCAGTTGCCCGCCGAGTACCTGGTGCGCCTGCAGATTGAATCCACCCACTTCTACGAAGATCCCACCAAACCCACCTCGGTGCAGGTGCACAAGGCCCTGCGCGATGGCAGTCTGCTGCTCGACTTGTTGCGAGGCGACAAGGAGGCATGAGGCTCGGGTTGCAAGGACGCTTCCTGCTCATTCTCTGTCTGGTCAGTCTGCTGCAACTGGTGTTGCTGAGCGGGGCCAGCTACTACTATGTCGCCGAGCAGCGCTACCGTGAGGTGGGGGATCAGGCCCTGGATGTGGCACGGCTGGTGGCGCGGGAGTCCGGCGTCATCGCCGGGGTGAAGCGGGCGGATACGGTCCGCCTCAATGCCCTGGTGGAGCGGATCCGCGCCGAGGTCGGGGCCAGCTACATCGTCATCGGGGACAGGCAGGCACGCCGCCTGGCGCACCCCAATGCGGACCGGATTGGCAAACCCATGGTGGGTGATGATCCCGAGCGTGCCCTGCAGGGGGAGGCCTATATCTCCAGGGCCCAGGGGTCCCTCGGGGTCTCGGTGCGCGGCAAGGGGCCCATCCGTGACGAGATGGGCAAGATCATCGGGGTGGTGTCGGTCGGCTATCTGGTGCGGGACATCGATACGGATCTGCAGGACTATTTGCGCTTCGGCCTGGCCATGACCTTGCTCATCGTGCTGCTCAACAGTGTCGCCGCCGCCTGGCTGGCCCGGCGCTACAAGAAGGCGATTTTCGGCTTTGAACCCGAGCAGATGGGGCGTCTCTATGCGGAGCTAGACTGTACCCTGCGCACGGTGCGCGAGGGGATCCTCACCATCGACGAGCAAGGGCGCCTCACCTCTCTGAACCCCAACGGCATCAAGCTGCTGCGCCTGGACGACACCACTGCCCGGGCCGCTATTGGACAGCCCATCGGTCACCTGCTGCCGGGCAGTCGCATGCTCTCCATCCTGCAAGAGCAGACCCCCCAGTTTGACGAGGAGATCGTGCTCAACGGCCAGTCCCTCATCGTCAACCGGTTGCCGCTGGTGCGCGAGGGCAAGCTGATCGGCGCCGTGTCGAGCTTTCGGCGCAAGGACGAGCTGGCGGAACTCAGTGCCCAGCTCTCCCAGGTGCAGGCCTACAGCGATCTGCTGCGGGTGCAGACCCACGAGCACAACAACCAGCTTGGGACCATCGCTGGCCTCATTGAGCTCGGGGCCACCCGGGAGGCGCTCGCCTTCATCGGGCGGGAGGCGGCCACCGAGCAGACCCTGCTCGGCTTCCTGATGGGGGCCATCGCCAAACCCAAGGTGGCGGGGCTGCTGCTCGGCAAATACCACAGGGCCCACGAACTCGGTCTTGAGCTCGTGATCGATCCCGATGCCCGTCTGCACGACATTCCTGCCCGTGTCAGCGGTTCCCAGCTGGTAACGGTGCTGGGCAACCTCATCGACAACGCCTTCGAGGCGACCCGCCGCCACGGTGCGCCCTATCAGCCCATCCGGGTTTCCCTGAGCGATCTGGGGCAGGATCTGGTGCTGGAGGTGGAAGACGGGGCTGGCGGCATCGACCCGCAGTTGGCGGACAGGTTGTTCGAACAGGGGGTCAGTAGCAAGCCCGAGCCAGGACACGGTATCGGGCTCTCCCTGGTGCGCAAGACCCTGGATGCCCTGCAGGGGGAGATCACCATCGAAGCCACGACGCAGGGAAGTTGCGTCGTCTGTTACATTCCCAAGGAGGTGTAAGTGATCAAGATCCTGATCGTCGAGGATGATCCCGCCATTGCCGAGATCCACCGCCGCTTCGTGCAGCGCCTCGCCGGTTTCGAGGTGCTGGGGGTGGCGCTCACCCTGTTCGATGCCAGGGAGCAGATAGGGATCCTCAAACCCGATCTGGTGCTGCTGGATGTCTGGTTGCCCGATGGAGAGGGGTTCTCGCTATTGAGAGAGCTGCGCCAGGCGGGGGCGAGTCTGGATGTGATCCTGCTCACCGCGGCGCGGGAAGCCGCTGCCCTGCAGGAGGCGATGCGCCTCGGGGTGGTGGATTTCATTTTGAAGCCCGTGGTGTTCGAGCGGCTGCGCGACACCCTGGAGAAGTACCGTCAGAGCATCGCCGCCCTGGCGGCGTTGGCCGACATCGACCAGCAGGCGGTGGACACCCTGTTCGGTACGCCGTTGCAGCAGGTGGCGGCAGAGGGACTGCCCAAGGGCATCGATGCTCTCACCCTGCAGCGGGTGCTGACGGCCCTGACTCCGGAGGCCGCCAGTGCCGAGGAGATAGGCTGCCGGATAGGGGTGAGCCGGACCACGGCGCGCCGCTATCTGGAATTTCTGGTGGGGCAGCAACTGGCGAGCCCCGAGCTCGAATATGGCACCGTCGGGCGGCCGGAGCGGCGTTACCGCAAGCCGTGATCCGGTCGTCCGGAACCTGTCGTCCAGACAAGAAAAGAGCGCCTTTCGGCGCTCTTTTTGTCAGGATTTGCTTCCCGTGGGCATCAAGGTCTCTACGCGTGATGGGGCAGGGTTCAGAGGTGGCAGAGGCTCATCGATTCAGTGGCTGGTGGCAAGCTCCCCCTTGGGGGCCCGGCGAGCCTGCCACCACTGCCAGACGGGCAGCAGCAACATGGTCAGGGTGATCACCGTGAAGGCGAGGGTGATGGGGCGCTCCCACAGGAAGCTCAGGCTGCCGTCGTTGATCACCAGGGCCCGGCGCAGGTTGTCCTCCAGCATACCCCCCAGGATGAAACCGAGCAGCATGGGGGCCATGGGGAAGGTGAGCAGGCGCAGGCCGATGGCGATCAGTGCAACGATGGCCATCACATGGATGTCCATGGTGTTGAAGGAGACCAGATAGACCCCGGTCAGGGAGAACAGCAGCACCATGGGGATGAGCACGGGGCGCGGCACCGCCAGTACCCGGGCCAGGTAGGGGATGAGGGGGAGGTTCAGGATCAACAGCACCACGTTGCCCAGATACATGGAGATGATCACCGACCAGAAGACGTCCGGATGCTCCATGAACAGACGCGGGCCCGGCTGGATGCCGTAGGCCACCAGGGCGCCCAGGATGAGGGCCGTGGTGCCGGAGCCCGGGATCCCCAGGGTCAGCAGGGGCACGAAGGAGCCGGTGGAGGCGGCGTTGTTGGCCGCTTCCGGGGCGGCCAGACCGCGCAGGCTGCCCTTGCCGAACTGCTCCTGGCGCTGTTTGCCGGCGATGTTGCGCTCGGTGCCATAGGCCATGAAGGCGGCGATGGTGGCGCCGGCTCCCGGCAGCACGCCGATGAGAAAGCCCAGCACCGAGGAGCGGGCGATGGGGGGCGCTATCTCTCTGACCTCTTCCTTGCTGAGCTTGAGGCTGCCGAGCTGCTGCATCTGCCTGGCCTCTTCCTCGCTGTTGTCCTTGCCGGGGCGCAGCACCGCCATCAGGATCTCCGCGAGGGCAAAGGTGGCCATGGCCAGCAGCAGGAAGGAGAAGCCGTCACGCAGATCCGGCAACCCGAAGGTGAACCTGTCTACCCCGACGCTGCGGTCGATGCCGATGGTGGAGATCATGATGCCGAACAGCGCCATGATCAGCGCTTTGAGCACCTGCCCCTTGCCGGCAAAGGCTGCCACGGCGGAGAGGCCCAGCACCATGAGGGCGAAGTAGTCCGCCGACTGGAAGGAGAGGGAGACCTTGGCCAGCAGGGGCGCCGCCACCATCAGCATGATGGCGGAGAGGGTGCCGCCGGTGAAGGAGGCGTAGGCGGCGATGGCCAGCGCCTTGCCCGCCTGTCCCTTGCAGGCCAGGGGATAGCCGTCGAAGGCGGTGACCACGGTGGCGGAGCAGCCGGGGGCGTTGATCAGGATGGAGGAGGTGGAGCCCCCGAAGATGGCGCCGTAATAGACCCCCGCCATCAAGATGATGCCGGAGGAGGGATCCAGGCCATAGGTGATGGGGATCATCAGGGCGATGGCGGTGACCGGGCCAAGGCCCGGCAACATGCCGATAAAGGTGCCGATGAAGCAGCCAAGCACCACCATCATCAGGTTGACCGGCAGCAGTGCAGTGCCGAGTCCTTGCAAGATTCCGTCTAACATGGTGACTCCTTAGAAACCGAGCAGGGTGAACAGGCGACCCGGCTCCAGATAGACGTTGAGCCCCTTGGTGAGCAGGGCCCAGAAACCGATGGAGAAGGGGACGCTGATCATCAGGCCGTAGCGCAGACTGGGCTCACCGAGCACCCGGATGCCCACACTCAGGAAGGCGATGGTCGAGAGCACGAAGCCAAACCAGGTGAGCCCCAATCCGTAAATGACCATGAGCCCGAGCAGGATGAAGACCCGGCGCCAGTCTCCCTCTTCCCGGCGCAGGGGCTCGCCCCCGGGGAAGAGCACCAGCAGCAGGGAGAGCAGCGTCCCGATCCCTGCCAGGGCATAGGGCAGGGTACTGGCGGTGAAGGGTTCGTATTCGTCGCCGGGGTAGCCCGGTATCTCGGTGGCGTAGTAGCCATAGGTGAGGGAGAGCAGCAGAAACAGCAGGCCCCCCAGTCGCTCCTTGGTGATGTTCATCTCTTGACTCCAACATGGGCGGCGGGCCTGCGCCCGCCTGCGATGTGACAACGAGGGTTACTTGATGAAGCCGAGCTCGCGCATCAGGCCGCCGATCTGCTGCTCCTGGCCGTCGAGGAAGGCGGTGAACTCGGGACCCGACTTGTAGAGGTTGGTCCAGCTGTTGCGGGTGCGGACCACTTCCCACTCCGGCTTGTCGTACATCTGCTTGAGCAGGGCGGCAAACTCGGCGGATTTCTCCGGGCTGATGGTGGGGGAGGCGAAGTAACCGCGCCAGTTGGCGAAGACGGTGGGGTTGTTCTGCTCGCTGAAGGTGGGGATCTGCTCCGCCCCCGGCAGGCGTTTGTCGGAAGTGACCCCGAGGATCCGCATCTGGCCTGACTTGACCGCTTCCATCGCCTCGCCAAAGCCGGTGGAGATGGCCTGGGTCTCTCCGGCCAGCACGGCGGCCATGGCGCTGCCGCCGGCATCGTAGGCGACGTAGCGCAGTTTGCTGGCGTCGGCGCCGGCATTCTTGAAGGTCAGGGCGGCGACCAGGTGATCCAGGCTGCCACGGGCGGAACCCCCGGCAATCTTCACCTTGGCCGGGTTCTCCTCGTAGGCGGCCAGCAGCTGGGCCCAGTTCTGATAGGGGGAGTCCGCCTTCACCGCCAGCGCCTGGTAGTCGGCGATGATGGCGGCCACCGGCGTCAGATCACGGAAGGACTGGGGCAGCTCCTTGGAGAGGGATTTGACGATGATGGGGGTGGAGTTGACCATCAGAGTCTTGTCGGACTGGGCCGAGGTCTCGATGAGGTGGGCGATGGCCTTGGCGCCGCCACCGGCGGACATGTTCTGGTAGGAGACGGTCTTGACCAGACCGGACTTGGCCAGCACTTCACCGGTGCCGCGGGCCGTGGTATCCCAGCCGCCGCCAGCGCCGCCCGGGATCAGGAAGTGGACTTCGTTGATCTGGGCGTGGGCGCCGACGCTCAGTGCGAGCAGACTACCGATCAGGGTACGCTTGAAGGTTCCTTGCAACATGGTGCTCTCCTTGTGATTGTTGCAAGAAGGTTAATTAATCATGTCTGACTGGAAAACAATCTGACCGTAATGGCTATTAAGGCTGTTGTGGCCATTGTGTTCATTCTGGTCATGGGCCGAAGAGGGGGGCGCGTATAGAAACGAGGCGCCCGTGAGCGCCTCGTCCGGCAAGGATCACTGGGTCGGTTTCGCCGCCGATGTGCTGATGTCCTCCTTCGCCTCCTGTTTCAGGGCATCGCTCGCCTGCTGGCGCAGAGCCACCTGCTCCATCTTAAATGCGAAAGGGGACTCCCTCCGACGTAGGTGGGAGAGGAATTTCGCCGGGGCGTCAGCCCCGCTGGTT